>JAYWMP010000156.1:0-16742 GCA_035873255.1 Nitrospirota bacterium | reverse complement strand
ATTTTCCGGGCGTGCGGCACCCTGTTAATGATAGTGATAAAGCTAAAATGCGCATAGCGAAAGCATCGGGATCATGTCTTACTGTCTGTATATGGACTTTTCTATCAATTTTCATGCTGTTTCAGCATCATGTAGCGTCTGCTAATGAGGTGACCGTCATACAGAGCTACAATGTCAAACCTTATAATGATGCTCTGAAGGGGTTCAAAAAGAACTGTAATTGTGATGTCGACCGGTTTATCGTCTCTGAAATTACGGAAACTGACATTTTGAGGTCAATTCGCAAGTCTGAACCTGACATTGTTGTCGCAATAGGAGCCGACGCACTGAAAAAAGTCAGGGTGATTAAAACGATACCTATTGTCTACCTGATGATTCTGAATCCTCAATCAATGGTTTCCGGCAGAACGAATATCAGGGGGGTAAGCTTGAATATAGCTCCCCGGAAACAGCTGCGTATTCTGCGAAAAGCTATCCCCGGGCTGAAGACCGTGGGGCTCATATATAATCCTGACAGCACCGGTTATTTTGTAAAAAAGGCCCTGGCTGCCGCCGATGCTTCGGGAATTGAATTGTTCACAAAGGAGATTCACAACTCAAAAGAGCTTCCTGCTGTATTGAAAACCATGCGGGGGAACGTAGACGCTTTCTGGATGCTGCCTGATCTCACGGTCGTTACAACCGAGACGATCGAATTTTTGTTTCTGTTTTTTCTCGAAAACAGGGTGCCTGTAATCACATTCTCGGATAAGTACCTGGAAATGGGAGCATTGATATCGCTTGATATAGATGCTTTCGACGTAGGCAGGCAGGCCGGTGAAATAACAAGGAAGATACTCTCCGGGACATCAATAGAAGCATTTTCGAATATGGACGCGAGAAATGCCGTTATAACCATCAACCAGACGATTGCCGATAAGTTGGGAATAAGACTTAATGAAGAAATTCTCGAAAAGGCGAATGTGATTAACTGCAAATAAAAACATGAAATTTACAAGCAGTCTGATGAAATATAGCCGGGAGAACTTCGGCGCTAAAATCTTCTATCTGTTTACACTGTTTATCCTGGCCGTGTGTGTCGCCTTTACTGCGTTCTTTATCTATTATCAAAGCAACACGCTCAAGGAAAATCTTATAAACGATGGAGAGCAACTCGTGAAACTTCTTGCGTATAACGCCAGGCTTGGCGTGTTCGCGGAAAACGAAACCCTGCTGAAAGACCATATAGAGGGCATTATGCAGAACGAAAACGTCATGATGGTGCAGGTATTTACATCGGACGAAAAAGAACTGATAACCCGGAGAAAATATGTGCAAGGCTCTAGCGGCAGGGTTATGGAAAAGGAGATGGAAAACCCGGAAACGACATTTAACAAGCTCAGGGAAACCAGATCAAATCTTTACTATGAAAGCTATGCTAATATCGAATTCTGGGCGCCGGTTATTTCCAGGGCGGCTTACCAGGTGGAAGAAGCCTGGTTTTTCGGCGAAGACCTGTCTCCGAGGAAGAACCCGACAATAGGGTTTGTCAGGCTGGTGCTCTCCACGGAACTGCTCCATAAAAAGCTTAAGGACCTCCTGTTGAAAAGTATCCTGATACCGGTTGTTTTTATAATTCCCGGCTGGCTTATTGCGTTACTTATCGTCAAGGGAATAACAAAACCGCTAAGCAGGCTGACTGAAGGCGTCAAGGCGATCGGTACGGGAGATGCCGTCGAACCCATATCAATCGAGACAAAGGATGAAATAGGCAAGCTTGCTACAGCCTTTAATAATATGGCCCAATCACTGAAAAAGAGAGAGGAAGAAAAACAGCAGCTTGAAGAACAGCTGAGGCAGGCCCAGAAGATGGAGGCGATCGGCACGCTCGCCGGAGGCATAGCGCATGACTTTAATAATATCCTTACCGGGATTATAGGCTACGGACACCTCCTGCAGAAGAAGGTGAGCAAGGAAGACAGGGCGAAACAGCAGTATCTGGAGCAGTTACTATCTTCAGCGGGCAGGGCGGCCGTGCTTACACAGAGCCTGCTCGCGTTCAGCAGAAAACAGGTTATTAATCCACAGCCGGTCAAGCTGAACGAGATAGTAAAAAGGATAGAAAAACTTCTTTCCAGGCTTATTGGTGAAGATATCGAAATGAAAACCATCTATTCGGAAAAAGATATTACCGTGGTAGCGGATTCAGGGCAGATAGAGCAGGTGTTGATGAATCTCGCGACAAATGCGAGGGATGCAATGCCTGATGGCGGGCAGTTAATCATAAAGACTGAACTGGTTGAATTAGACGATGAGTACTTGAGGTCATTCGCATATGATGATACCGACAATTACGCCCTTATTTCAGTTTCAGACAACGGCATGGGCATTGATGAGAAGACGAGAGAAAGGATATTCGAGCCGTTCTTCACGACCAAGGACCTGGGCCGGGGCACCGGGCTCGGGCTTTCAATTGTATACGGGATAATCAAGCAGCATAACGGGTTTATTAATGTTCAGACCGAACCGGGGAAGGGGGCTACGTTCAATATATACTTAAGGTCAGTCGAAACAGAGGTGGAAACCAGAAAGTTTGATGACCTGCCGGACCTCGGGTCTCTTGCTGTGGAAGGTTCGGAGACACTGCTGATAGCAGAAGATGACGAACATGTCAGAAGGCTTGCGACGCATATACTTAAGCAGGCCGGATACAAAGTCATAGAAGCCAGGGACGGTGAGGAAGCGGTTAAGAAATTTATCGAAAATAAGGATAAAGTCAACTTTCTTATCCTTGATGTTATAATGCCGAAGAAAAACGGCAAAGAGGCCTATGATGAGATAAGGAAGATAAAACCGGACGTGAAGGCGCTCTTTATGAGTGGCTACACGTCTGAAGTCATACATAAAAAGGGTATCCTTGATGAAGGAATAAATTTCATCGCGAAGCCCGTATCGCCGGATGAGCTTTTAAGGAAAATCAGGGAGATATTAAATGAAACGTGATGCTTGCCGGATATTGCAGGGCGGAGGATACCAGTAATAAGTTGTCCGAACAACCCCTTATAGTTTTACCGGGGTTTGATCAACCTGAGTAGAGATTCAATCTGCTGATCATTTAGAGGACCGTTGTTTTTGACCGAAAATCCAGGCATGGAAGTATTGTCGATCCCTTCTCTTATTGCTTCCGTTATAAATTTTGCGGGTTTTTTTCGCATTTCCATTATGGACGGCGCCGTTCCGCGCCCGTTATGGCACATGCCGCAGTCGGCCCTGAATAATTCAAAGCCTGACTTCCCTTTTCCCCTTTCAACATGACAGGTCCTGCATTTTTTGCTGAATATCTCTCCGGCATTGTATTTATTCAGGTGCAGCCTGTCTTTTACGAGCATTTTTACGGTAAGTATCGTGATAGGTTTCAGCGGGTCATTTGAATGCACCCTGATCCTCTTTGTTACGTTCCCCCGTTTACCGGCGAGATTTACGGTAATACTGATTTTCCCTTTTTCTCCGGGTTCCAGATGGTCCGAACTGGCCATCACGGCAGCGCACCCTCACGAGGCCGTCAATTTATCGATAACCAGTTGCCGGTCGCCTTTGTTCGAAAATTCGAATATATGTTCCGCCTTGTCTTCCTGGCTCATCAGACCGAAATCGTATTCCATAGTCTTAAAACTTATCGAAGGCTGCGCATAGGCGACAACCGGGACAAGCAGCAGGAATAATATAAAAACAACACGTTTCATATAAACCTATTATAACTTTTTACGCCCCGAAAAACGCAATTCATAAAACATAAAAGGCATTTTTCAGTGTTTCAGCCGGCTATTCATGTCTGTCCGGCCGATGCGGTTAACATAAACGGACGGTTTAAGTTATATTATAAAGTTAAGCGTATGCAGAAGTTTATCAATATAAAGGGCGCAAGGGAACACAACCTCAGGAACATAGATATCTCTATCCCGAGAGAGGCGATTACCGTAATAACAGGCCCTTCAGGGTCGGGGAAATCATCCCTTGCCATTGACACGATTTACGCCGAAGGACAGAGGCGTTATGTCGAGAGCCTTTCAGCATATTCAAGGCAGTTCCTCGAACAGCTGCGGAAGCCTGAAGTTGATTTCATCGAGGGGCTTTCCCCTTCGATAGCAATAGACCAGAAGACCGTAAACAGGAGCCCGAGGTCGACTCTCGGGACGATCACGGAAATTTACGATTATCTTCGTGTGCTTTATACCAGGCTTGGAAAGGCCTATTGCTATAATTGCGGCTCAGAGATATCCACACAGGAATCACAGGATATTGTTAAAGCGATTCTCTCTCTCCCTGAAGGCGCCAGAGTGCAGCTGCTCTCTCCCATAGTCAGGGACAGGAAAGGCAATTACAGGAAAGAACTGCAGGAGATGCGCAATGAAGGTTTTATCAGGGCGAGAATAGATAATGAGCTGCTCGATCTTACGCAGGAGATAACCCTCGAAAAAAACAGACGCCATACAATCGAGATAGTTATAGACAGGATAATAATAAAAAGCGGGATTGAACGGCAGGTCAGGACCTCGGTTGATACAGCATTCAAGTATTCGGATGCCGCTGTATTGAATCTTGTAGACGGGAATAAGGACATCCTGTTTTCGAGGACCTCGGCCTGTCTCAAGTGCGGTATCAGCTATCCTGAAATCAACCCGGGATTTTTCTCTTTTAACAGCAGGGCCGGCGCATGCCCGGCATGCAACGGACTGGGATTTGAGAACCAGGATGAAGATTCAACCGGTTCGAACGAACAGAGGCGCTGCAGGGAATGCAAAGGTCTCAGGTTGAGAAAAGAGGCGTTAAGCGTAAAATTTCACGGCCTGAACATAGGTGAATTCTGCACGATGTCTGCAAGCGATGCCTTCTCCACTTTAAAAAAACTTGAACTGTCTGAAAGGGAGATGTTAGTCGCCTCAAGGATACTCAAAGAGATTAACGACAGGCTCTCGTTTATAGAAAAAGTCGGCCTCGGCTATCTCACACTGGACAGGCCGTCCCTTACGCTTTCCGGCGGAGAGGCCCAGAGGATAAGGCTGGCAACCCAGATGGGCTCTTCGCTTACCGGTGTCCTTTATGTCCTCGATGAGCCGAGCATCGGGCTCCACCCGAGAGACTGTGTTAAATTGCTGGAAAGTCTTTCGTCAATCAGGGATGCAGGCAACACGCTTATAATAGTGGAACATGATGAGGAGACAATAAGATGGGCCGACCATATCGTGGACATGGGGCCGGGGGCCGGCATAATGGGGGGATGGGTTGTCGCGGAAGGCACGCCCGCACAGGTGGAGACTAACAGTAAATCTCTTACAGGCCGGTATCTTACCGGGCTGCTTTCGATTGAGATGCCGCTGGAAAGAAGGACCGCAAAAGATTTTATCACGATAAGGGGAGCTTCCGAACACAATCTGAAGAATATCGATGTGAAAATCCCTCTTGAATTGTTCACGTGTATTACCGGCGTGTCCGGCTCGGGAAAAAGCACGTTGATCCTCGATATACTTTACAGGGCCGCTCAAAAAAGTATATCGACCGCCGGGAAAGAGACGGTTCTCCCTTCGGGCAAACATAACGGGATAACGGGTCTGGATATGTTAAACCGTGTTGTATCCGTTGACCAGTCTCCGATCGGCCGTACGCCCAGGTCGAATCCTGCGACATATACAGGGTTTTTTTCTTTTATCAGGGGTCTGTTCGCCATGCTGCCAGCTTCCAGGGTAAGGGGATATTCTCCCTCAAGGTTCAGCTTTAATGTTGCCGGGGGCAGATGCGAACGCTGCCACGGACATGGATCGATTAAAGTCGGAATGCACTTTCTTCCCGACGTCTATGTATTATGCGACAAATGCAAGGGGAGAAGGTATAATGATGAGACCCTGGAGATCAGATATAAAGGGCGAAATATTGCCGAGGTTTTTGATATGACTATCTCGGAGGCCCTCCGGTTTTTTGAGAATATCCCCCGGATACGCGGAAAACTCGAGATACTCGAAGACATCGGCCTCGGATATCTTCGGACCGGCCAGCCTGCTACCACGCTCTCGGGTGGCGAGTCCCAGAGAATCCGGCTTTCGCGCGAGCTGGGAAAAAAATCCGCCGGGAATACGCTGTATATTCTTGACGAACCAACAACCGGCCTGCACTTTGCCGACATCCGGAAACTGCTTGACGTAATTAATATGCTTGTTGATCAGGGCAATACTGTTGTAGTAATCGAACACAATCTGGATATCGTAAAATCAGCGGACTATCTGATTGACCTGGGGCCTGAAGGCGGAGAAGATGGCGGTATGGTCGTGGCTGAAGGGACTCCGGAAGAGATATGTGGTAATTCGTATTCTTATACAGGTGCTTTCCTGAAAGAGAAACTTCTGCATGCGGCCCCGGCAGGAGCAGCCGTATAGGCGGAAAGGGGATTGAATAATCTGAAAGGCGACAGGAATCTGTATATTGCGGCACTTCTCCTCTGCCTGGCGCTTTTTGCCTCGTGCACTGCAGAGAAAGAGTCGATGTACAAAAAAAGCAGGATGCTGATGGATACATTTGTGACTATCACGGTTGTTTCAGGTTCGGCTGATGAAGCCGATGAGGCGATCGAAAAAGCCTTCTCCTCTATCGAAAGATTCGGCGGCCTCATCAACTTCTTCTCGGATAAGAGCGAGGTCGCGGAAATTAACAGGAAGGCGGGCATGAGTGCAGTTAAAGTGTCCCCCGCGACAATTGATATTGTAGAACGAGCGGTGTATGTTGCTGCAAAATCAGGTGGCGCTTTTGATCCGACGGTAGGCCCTGTAACAAAGTTGTGGGATTTCACGAAAAAGAAAAAACCGTCAGGTGTGCGGATCAGAAACAACCTGCGGCTGGTTAACTATAAAAATATAATTATCGACAGGGACAGACAGACCGTTTTTCTCAAGGAAAAGGATATGCTGCTGGATCTTGGAGGGATCGCAAAAGGATATGCCGCTGATCTTGCAGTCATAAATCTTCAGGGGAATGGCATTAAGTCGGGTCTCGTTGCGGTAGCCGGCGATATAAGGGCTTTCGGATCAAGGCCCGACGGGGGCGAATGGAAGATAGGAGTTAAAAACCCGAGACAGAAAAACGGGTCGGATGAGATAATCGCCAGAATAAGCCTCAGCAATAAAGCGGTGTCAACATCAGGCGATTATGAGAGATATTTTTTTATCAACGGCCGGAGATTTCACCATCTGCTGGACCCGAAAACAGGATATCCAGCCGAGTGTTGCCGCAGCGTCAGTATGATTGCGGATGAAGGGGTCTTTGCGGACGGTTTTTCGACCGCTGTTTTCATACTCGGCCCTGAAAAGGGTCTGGGACTTGTTCAGTCCCTTGGCATGGATGCGATAATAATCGATAATAACGGCAAGATCCATGCGACGCCGGGCCTTGAAGGAAGATTTGAGATTGAAGAAAATCATTAAGAATATTACGCTAGCGGACTGGACGCTGCTTTTAGTTCTGTTAGTGGTTTCGGTCGCTGGAATATTTATCACTAAAGAAGCCCTGCCCCGGGGCACTGACGTAACGATAGAGATAAACGGAGAGCCGGCGTATACGTTCCCTCTGAATGTCGACCGGACGATACCTGTCAGTGGTTCATATGGGGATACGCTTATTGAGATAAAAGAGGGCAGGGTGCGTATCAGGGAGGCGCACTGTCCAAACCGGATCTGCGTCAAACAGGGATGGGTCTCCAAGGGGGTTATTATCTGCCTCCCCAATAAGATCCTTGTAATTGTCGGGAGTGGCGGCGGGGATAAGCCGGGTAAAGAGATCGATGCAGTCACGGGATAGATACCGTATCGCATTGCTGTCGGCTTACGCGATCGCGCTCCACGGGTTCGAGAGTCTTCTCCCGACGCCCATCCCATGGCTCAGGCTGGGGCTGGCGAATATCATAACACTTGTCGCTCTCCTGCTCTATGGGTTCAGGACCGCCATGATGGTTACACTGATAAGAATAATAATCGCTTCCATCTTCAGGGGGACATTCCTTGGCCCTGCGTTCATCCTGAGTTTTGGTGGCGGCGTTTCCAGCACCATTGCGATGGGGCTGGCGTATAAAATATCCAGGAACCTCTTCGGTCCTGTCGGACTGAGCCTGATAGGCGCCGTCTCCCATAATATCGCCCAGTTGGCGCTGGCCTATGTTCTGTTCATACAGAGGATCGAAGCGGTGCTTATAATCAGCCCCGTCATCCTCCTTATCGGGACCTTGTCCGGCGTTACGAATGGACTTGTATCAGATTTTTTAATCAGGAATATCCTGAAAAAAGATGGAGATAAATTTCAGGATTTGGCCCGGGAATGATGCGGATTACCTGCCCAATATGCAAAAAAATAACGACACTGGAGGAAAATCCATGGAGACCGTTCTGTTCAAAACGCTGCAAGCTTCTTGATTTCGGCGCATGGATATCGGGTGACTACAGGATCGAAGGGAATGAGGATGAAGAGGAAGATGAGAGAAGGGATAATGAAGATATATAGATGAATTTCATGTTAAATTTTATTACTGGATGGAGGACATTATGATAAAAATAGGCGTAGCCGGCGCAGCCGGAAAAATGGGCGGCAGAATAACAGCTCTTTCAGGGGAATATGAAGGAATTCAGCTTGCGGGAGTCTTTGAGAGAAAGGGACACAAAGATATCGGCAGCGGCATAGGGGTCCTGACCGGCTCCGGCCAATCCGGTCCTGAACTGCGTGGCGGCATAGATGAAATCATCGGAGATGTCGATCTGATAATCGACTTTACATCCATAGAGTCCACAAAAGAAAACCTCAGGGTTGCAGCGGAAAAAGGGAAGGCCATGGTTATAGGCACTACGGGTTTTACAAAAGACGATATGAAAGAGATCAGCCCCCTGGCCGAAAGGATCCCCTGTGTTATGGCGTCAAATATGAGCCTCGGGGTAAACCTGATGCTGAAAGTCCTGAGGGAAGTGGCTTCGGTCCTCGGTGATGAATACGATATAGAAATTATTGAGGCCCACCACAGGCTGAAAAAAGATGCGCCGAGCGGTACAGCCCTGAAGATAGCACAGGTCATCGCGGACGCGGTAAACAGGGACCTGGAAGAAGTAGCGGTTTATGAAAGGAAGGGGATAATCGGAGCAAGGCGACAGAAAGAGATAGGGATTCAGACAATCCGGGCGGGAGATATAGTTGGAGAGCATACCGTCATGTTCGGAGGCCTTGGCGAGAGGATAGAGATAACCCACAAGGCTTCGAGCAGGGACACCTTTGCCAGGGGGGCGTTAAAGGCCGCCCTCTGGCTTGCCGGAAAACCGGCGGGTTTATACGACATGCAGGATGTGCTTGGGTTAAAGTAAACGGATATTACTCTTTTTCAAACTGGTCTTTTGACGCGCCGCATACCGGGCAGGTCCAGTCATCGGGAATGTTTTCGAACGGCGTACCCGGCGCTATATCATTGTCCGGGTCGCCGTTTTCCGGATTGTAGATATAACCGCAGACAGAACATTTCCATTTTTCCATGGCTGCATCTCCTTTTGGGAATTATTTTTTTTCATAATAGTAGAAGTTTACCACAGCCCGGCATGAAATTCATCGCTGACGGCGGGCAGTGACGATTAAAGAGTCCGGTGGCGACGAATCTCCCTGGATCTCAAAAGTTTAAAGCTGTTGTTGTGTTTTTAGCGTCTTTTTTGATATATTGATATAAATTTATGGAAACCCGGGAAAAGAAATCTATTATTGAGTCACTGCTTTTTGTTACGGGCGAGCCGCTTACGCTCCCTGTTATAAAGAACATCACCGGACTTCATGAGACCGAAATCAGGCAGGTGCTGGATGATTTAATCAGGGAATACAGGGAACAGAACCGGGGGGTTCTTATCATCGAGATTGCCAACGGATACCAGATGATGACAAACCCGGATAATGCTCAATGGGTGAAAAAGCTCAGGAATACCAGCGCCTCCAGCAGGCTTTCGATGCCGGCGCTCGAAACTCTGGCGATAATCGCTTATAATCAGCCGATTATCAAGGCCGAGCTTGAATTGATAAGAGGTGTGAACTCTGACGGGGTTATCAAGACGCTGCTTGACAGGAGACTCATAAAGATAATGGGCAGAAAAGAAGTGCCGGGGAAACCGCTCCTCTATGGGACTACACGGGAATTCCTTCAGTATTTCGGGCTGAAGGACCTCTCGGAACTTCCCACGCTCAAGGAACTCACAAGAGAAGAAGCAGCTTAATAAACAGTATAATTTGAATTTTCAATGTTGACTGAAAAAGGGGGGATCAGTGGAGATAAAGATTAGTTTTCCAGGCGGCAGAAAGGTGAACGCCGAGATTAATGGAATGGTCATAAAGACAGACCAGCCTGTAAAGTACGGCGGAGAGGGTTCGGCCCCATCCCCGTTTGAACATTTTCTTGCGTCCATAGGGACATGCGCGGGTATCTTTATCCTCGGCTTCTGCGCGCAAAGAAAAATTCCGGCTGAAAATATATCTCTTGTCGAGCGTCTGGAATACGGCAGAACAGGGGACGGCAAGCCTTTTCTGGAGAAGATCGTTCTTGAGATATTGGTGCCGCCGGATTTCCCCGAAAAGTATTACAACGCGCTGATCAAGGTCGCCGACCAGTGCGCGGTGAAGAAGGCGATTATGAACCCTCCGGAATTTGAGGTGAAAACCGTGGTCCAGTAACCACTGGCGTTGCGGTTTGACTTTGACAATCGCGTTCTTTATCGTCTGCCGGTTAATCCACTCCTCAATCCGGGAAGTTTTATTCTTTCAGCATCGAGGGTTCGGTATGCGGTATGAAAAGCGCTCCCTGCAGGGCGTTCATAAGGTCGGGGTCTTCGTTCATCTCTCGATATGTTATCATCGGCATAATAGCCTCTATATCATGGAGCAGGTTTTCCTCAAGCAGCAGCATTTCCGCTCCCCCCAGAGAAGAATTCCCTACCGGCATGAACCTCTCTTTCGGAAGATCGGGGAGCATGCCGATATTAATGGCATGTTCGAGATTGATTCCACACCCCAGCGCTCCGGCGATATAGACCTTTTTGAGATCGCTGAATGTCAGGCCGACCGACCTGACAAAGACATACAGGAAGGCGAACATGGCGGCCTTTGAGAGCAGGAAGTTCTTTATCTCCCTTTGACTCACGAAAAGTTTCCTGTCCTCCGAACCGAAGATCATGTATGCCTTTTCCCCGTCTCTGTCTGTAACGCCTTTCGCGGACTCTATGAATTTCCCGGCCTGGTCGATTATTCCGGAGGAAAACAATTCGGAAACAAGGTCCGTCATCCCCGATCCGCAGATGCCGACCGGCTCGATACCGGATATAACCTCCAGGGAGATATCTTTTGTCCGGCGGTCTATCCTTACTCCGGAGATTGTTCCGTCGTCGGCCTTTTTGCCGATGCCTGCTATACCGTCCTCCAGTGCGGGGCCTGCCGCTCCTGCACCCACCATAATCCAGTCGCTGCAGCCGAGTGTTATCTCGGCGTTTGTTCCGACATCGATAAATAGTACCGGCTCTTTTTCCCTGTATATCCCACAAAACAGTATACCGCTGACAATGTCTCCGCCTACATAGCTTCCGGCGTTGGGGAACACGTAAATAACGGCATTTTTGTTTACGCATACGCCGGCGTCCCCGGCATATAAAAAAACCGGGCTGTTGACAGCCGGAATATACGGGCTGACTGATAGATTTCTCGGGTCAAGCCCCAGGAAGAAATGAGACATGATTGTATTGCCCGCGACAGTTATGGCGAATATATCATCTGGAGAGACGTTATTGCCGCGGCAGATTGATCCTATCAGTTCATTGACGCAGGACAGGAGTTCTCCCGCCAGAAGCGCGGATTCGCCCAGCATGGACCGCTGCACCCTCGAAAGCACGTCGCTTCCGAATTTAACCTGGGAGTTCTCTCCTGTAATTGTGGCCGTTTTTTCACCGGAATCGAGATTAAATAATGAACAGGCGATATTTGTGGAGCCGATGTCAATGGCGAGGCCGTAAACATTCTCTCGTCCGATATCCAGCACTGCATACCCGTGTTTTATGCGGCCAACGACGAGTTTTATCCCGAACCGGTTTTTGCGCAGCTCTTCCGGTAATCTTTTCAGTATATGCAGTGGAATTGATACATCATACATACCGAGATCTTCAAGCGCATTTGTCAGTCTTTCGGCATCCGCTGTCTTGTCGTCGGGGGAAGGGACATTTAACCTGACCGGGCATGAGAACGCAAACGCCTTTTTATTCATAAAGTATCTTCCCCATGTCCGATATATCATACCCACCGAGGTTTTCCACCAGTTCCCTGAACTCCCTGTCTTCCCTTATGATCCCCAGGAGCGCTGAAACAGGCGGGTATTCCAGGTGCTCTTTCGGTATCGCAAGGTCATATCGTTCTTTTGCAACAGGGATGAAATCGAGCCCCAGCGCCTTTGCCGCCGCCAGGATGCCGATCCCTGTGTCTGCAATGCCGGTTAAGACTGCCGAGGCGACACCCATATGAGTGTATTCCTCCCTGTCATATCCTCTGATCTCTTCAGGCGATATCCCGGCTTCCTTCAGGTGTTTGTCCGTAAGAAGCCTTGTGCCCGAGCCTCTCTGCCTGTTTATGAATGTGATATCCTTTCTCCCGAGATCATGAAATCCGCGGACATTCAATGGGTTTCCTTTTACTGTAATAAATCCCTGATGGCGGTATACCAGGTTTATCAGTACAGTCCCCTTGTCTCCCGGAATTCTCCTGATAAAAGGAATATTATACTCGCCGGTCTGTTCGTCAAGAAGGTGAATTCCGGCCAGATGCGCCTCGCCTCTTTTCAGGGCGATCAGCCCTCCCATTGAACCTGTGTGAGCGGATGAGAGCGACAGCTTTGGATAGTTTTTCTTTAAAATATTCGCCAGGAGGTCCAGGGTATTGTCATGACTTCCGATACATACAAGAGTATTCTCTACCTCTTTTTTATCCTTTATCAGTTCGACATCGACCTTGGCGCCGGCTCCAAGCCCTTCGGACATTGCCGGTATCCTTACAAATCCATCCGCCCTTACCAGGGACATCAGAACCCCCGCACCCCTGCTTACTGGAGTCGCTATCAGCTTCCCCCCGACATTTCCGACCTTCACCCTCAGAAATTCTTCCTGCCCGAGGGGAGAAGCCGTCTGCCTGGACAGGATGGCCCTGATGAAAACAGGATCCGGTGTATCAAGCCCCTGCAACCGGTAAACAAGTTCTTTTGCGAAAAGGCTGAAGGTGATATATGCCGAGACAGGATAGCCGGGAATGCCAAGCACGGGCGTCTCCTTTATCCATCCGAGAATGACCGGCCTGCCGGGCTTTATGTTCACCCCGTGCAGAATCAACTCGCCGAGTTCTTCCATCACCTTTCCTGTGAAGTCCTCTGAACCGGCGGAAGACCCGGCATTCACCACCACGAGGTCCGCTGAATCGCATCCGTCGAGGACTGCCTGTTTTATCAGCCCGACCTGGTCCGGCACCGGTTTTACCCTTACCGCTTCACCGCCCCATTCAGCCACGAGTGAAGACAGTATGACTGAATTGTATTCTATTATGTCACCCTTATTCAGGGGCTTTCCGGGTTCAACAAGTTCGGAGCCGGTGGGTATGATCATCACCTTTGGTCTGCGCCGCACATATATTTCGACATGCCCCCCCGAGATAACGGCGCCGATATCGACCGGTCGCATCTTATGGTTTTCCGGCAGTATCAACTCGGTGCTTACAATATCCTCTCCGGTAATCCGCACATGCTGCCACGGTGTTGCGGCCCTGATGATCTCTATATGTCTGTTTACGCAGATATCTTTGTTTGATGCTGTCCGTTCGGGGGGGGTGGTCACGTTCACATCCTCGATCATGATCACCGCATTGAATCCATCAGGCATCGGATCTCCGGTATTAACGTAGATGGCCTCGTCTCCCGTGCGCAGTCTGACTGGAGATACTTCCGAAGCCCCGAAAGTATCGGCGAATTTTACCGCGTATCCATCCATCGCCGATGAATGGTAGAAGGGAGAGGACATTATGGCGAAAACCGCGCAGGCAGTGACCCTCCCGAGTGAATCTTCCACCCTTAACCGTTCGCCTTCCAGCGGCCTGGTTCCTTCGGCCTGGATTTTTTCTTCCCACTTCCGAAGGGCCTCGTTCAACGGCGTGTTATCGGAATATATTCCTTTCATTGAGAAGTGTTTGTCTTCACTCGAAATCGGAATAAATATCGCCGAAATTTATTCCGGCGATATTTATTCCCTTGTATCTGGTTTTCACCGATTTCTTGGCCTCAACAAGCTCCGGCGCGTTTATGCCGTTCTCCAGTGTCAGGAAAGCCTCTATAAATGCCGCAAGACGATCGGAGGCCTCAACGATTTCACCATCTCTGGGGTTGAATCTGTCTTCATTGAAATGAATATTAATCTCATCGGATTTTGTTCTGCTTTTCTTCCCATCGATCATCACAATGCTTGAGAACTCATCTTCGGTGAACATCTTCATCTCCGCGTGCCAATCTTTTGGAATCAGATTGTAAACCTCTTTCTTCATCTGCTGTTTTTCGTATATCTTGATCATCTCTTCGAATTCCTTGAAGGATTTTTTGACCGGAGATATTATATCCCTGGTAAGAACTTCCGGCAGGTCGTGAAACAGCCCTGTGAAGAAGTTATTAATACACCTGTTGCTGCATGCGCCGATTTCCAGAGAGAATAAATAGCAGAAGATCGCGATAATCAGCATATGGCCGAGGACGGATGTCCGGGGCACCATATGCAGATGACTCCACCTCACCTGGAACCTGAGTTGTCCGCAGAGTGAAACGAAATTCCGCAGATTAACATGCAGCACTAGCTCCTGTAATCCCTTCAGGTCAAGGTATCTCTCCTGCCTTCGTTCCAGGTCCCTTCCTATTTCGGCAATCTCATATCCCTTCGGATTTGCGCGTTCAATGATATCAAATTCCCATTTTGTGGCATAAAAATGAGCTGCCGCGAGGACTCTTTTATTGACATTCTCCCGCGTATCCGAGAAGTAATGCTTAAACCTTCTGCCAAAATCTTCACCCAGGGGAGATGTGACGGGCTTTAGTTGCTGATAAACCCATTCATTTAATTTTTTATACTGAGAGGGATCCTCCTTGATTTTATAAAATATCTGTGGCTTCAGATCGGTAATGACAAGACGCTGCAGGAATTCAAAAATTCCGCCTTCGATCACGTCTATCCAGCTGAAGGCTTTGTTGTCTTGCTCGTACTTGCCTAATATATAGGCGATTATCATCTTGTGGGCCTGCTTGTCCAGTTCTCTTAAATCCACGGGACGTATCTTGTCATTCCACCTCTGCATGTTGGCGGCATCGAATACTCTTAACAGAAACGACTTTTTTAACATGTAATTCCTTTCAATAAAGAGGTGATCGGATTTTTCAGCTCACGGTATCCTGTATGTAATCTACGTCTTTGGCCGATATTTTTCAACCTTTTCCCGTTGAACAGCCGAAGTTTTCGTTAAAACTCAATATCCTGATTCCATGGGCAAAATTCATTATTTAAACAGGCATAAAAAAAGGTTTCCAGGCCTCTGAATGCCTGAAAACCTTTAAAAAGTACTGGTGAGCCGTGGAGGGATCGAACCTCCGACCCGCTGATTAAGAGTCAGCTGCTCTACCATCTGAGCTAACGGCCCGTTTAAACAAAATACAGTAAAGAATATAGTAAAACAGAAATCTCTCATTCAGTCAATGATGACCGGACTGATTTAATAAAACCGGTGCGTAACTGGCGCGCCCGAGAGGATTCGAACCTCCGACCCTCGGCTCCGGAGGCCGATGCTCTAATCCACTGAGCTACAGGCGCAATTAATATTCATGGCCGCAAATTACGAGTTCATATACTGATAAAACCTGCCTTTAACCCGAACCCTCCGGGTTGGGGTGAGTGACGGGAGTCGAACCCGCGACCATCTGAGCCACAGTCAGATGCTCTAACCAGCTGAGCTACACCCACCATAATGTACCGCGCACACCCTGAAAATATATCCTGCTTAACTATAAGTAAAACAGAAATGAATACAGTCAGTCAAATCATTATTGGTGGCCGCATTAATATCCGTTAATTACGTTAAGCTGTTGTAATCTGGCGCGCCTGAAGGGATTCGAACCCCTGGCCCACTGCTTAGAAGGCAGTTGCTCTATCCAACTGAGCTACAGGCGCATATTTTATTAAATATTATCTCTTATAATCAAATTTTCCGAATTTTGATTATAAGAGGTTCACTGAATTTGTGTCAAGATTACAGGTGGCTTGATCGAATAGTTTGACTTCACCGGCTTTTTTTCTTTACTATTATCTCGTCATACTTTTTTGTATGGGCGGTTAGCTCAGTTGGGAGAGCGCCACGTTCGCAACGTGGATGTCGGGGGTTCGACTCCCCTACCGTCCACCATGACTTTCCTGTGAAATTAATGAGTTGATTTGGTTGGGCGATCAAAAAATAGTATGGACGGACCGTGGACTTGTCATGTTCGCGATATAAACAGGACTCCTGATAATGATTTATAACCTCTCTCATGTCTTCCATTAATATCCTTATGCTTAACGGATAAAATCCCGGCGTATATTTCCTGTTCGATGCCGGATGTTCCGTGCACTTAAAATATTGATTACTAAATCATATGATATTTTAAACTTGACATTTACCCG
>JAYWMP010000030.1:0-2311 GCA_035873255.1 Nitrospirota bacterium | reverse complement strand
GTGTCAAAGGAACTGAAAGTATCGCTGGATATTCGTTCATAGGGATCGAACCCTATCTTGTTTTTAAGGTGAAAGACGGGGTCCTGGAGATTGATTCAACAGGCAGAAAGACCCTCTCTTACAGAAATCCAGTCGAAAGGCTGAAAGAACTTGTAAATGCCTACAGGCAGAAGCCGGCGGAAGACCTTCCGCCTTTTCAGGGAGGGGCCGTTGGAATGTTCAGCTATGATTTTGTTCATTATCTCGAAAAACTGCCGCAAACTGCCGCGGATGACCTCAATGTTCCTGACGCGCACTTTTTCCTTATAGACAGGCTGGTGGCGTTCGATCACCTGAAAAGAAAGTGCTGGATTATCGTCTGCCCGGGCGCGCGAGAGACAATGCTCGGATATTCGGCCATTGAAGACCGCGCAAATAAATACATTGAAGAATCGGAAGATGTCCTGCGGGAAATCCATGAGAAAATTATCGTGGAAGAGACAGGCCATGAAGACGAAGAAAGATCTGGGGGGGAAATAGATATTATTTATGAGACCCCCAAAAACCTTTACATGGACATGGTCAGGAGGGCGAAGGAGTATATTGCGGCCGGTGATATCTTCCAGGCAAACCTTTCCCTGCGCCTTTCAGCTGAAACTGGAAGCGTGGACCCATGGAAAATCTACACGATCCTGAGGACGGTTAATCCGTCGCCGTTTGCGTCATACATTGATTTTGGAGATTACCATATCGTCAGTTCATCCCCGGAAAGGTTAGTCCGTGTCAAGGATAAGGTTGTTGATACAAGGCCTATTGCGGGGACAAGGTCAAGGGGCAAGGACCTTGATGAAGACGAGATAATGCGTTCGGAGCTTCTGCTGAATGAGAAGGAGAGGGCGGAGCACATTATGTTGATCGACCTTGAAAGAAACGATCTGGGCAGGGTTTCTGATTATGGCACTGTCATTGTCGACGAACTTATGATTACAGAGGATTATTCTCATGTTATACATATTGTCTCGAATGTGAGGGGCGAGCTTACTGAAGGGAAGGATTGTTTCAGCGTAATCAGATCGGCTTTTCCGGGAGGGACGATTACCGGGGTGCCAAAGGTCAGGTGCATGGAGATCATTGATGAGATTGAGCCGACACAGAGAGGCCCCTATACCGGCTCAATCGGATATATCGGATTTAACGGCAATATGGATCTTAATATAATAATAAGGACGTTTCTGATTAAAGAGGGGAAGGCTTATGTACAGGCCGGAGCGGGGATTGTGGCTGATTCCGACCCTGAACACGAATATTATGAGAGCCTGAAAAAGGCTGAAGCCCTTATTAAAACACTGGAACTCCTGTAGTCTGCCCATGTATATCGCATGCAACAGAGGTGATGGTTTCGGAAACATCCCGTATAGAGGAAGTTTATTGGTTTTTGGCTTATCCGGTCTCCGGACCCTTCCTCATCCTGTTGTACCTCTCAATGATTTTTTGTTCGTGAAAAACTTCTTCCCTGTAGAATCTTTCCAGAATCTCTTTTGTCTCTTCGTCATCACAAAGAGCTATCGCCTTTTTATACATCGCCTGCGCCTTGCGTTCGTCCTCAATCGCCATCTTGAAAATTTTAAACAACTCCTTCTGTTTATTCGTCATATCTTCCGTCATAAGTATGTCCTTCCAGAATGGATTTTACTTTCCTGATTCGCTATGGATACCTCAGCCAACGTCCTGGTCTCTTGCGCCATGACGTCAGAATATCAGGTTTCAGGCTAAACGTCAAACCATTAATCCCGGGAATATTCCGTGTTCTCCTTCCGGGCCGGTTGTATGACTCAAAATGGCGCTGAGAATAAAAGCACATGTGTCAGTTTGACCTATGTGCTGATTTTCAGGTTTAACATTCTTATGATTTCGTCCGGATCATTAACCTTCTGCAAGTCCCCCAGGGGTAGGGGCTCGTCGGGTGAAACAGAGATTGAAATTTCGTTCGGGTCCCGGATGAATTCCTTCAGGGCGTTTAAGGATTTTATGGAAAAATCATCATATGTTTTAGCTATTTGCTTATCGATTTTCGAGGACAGCTTATTTTTAAAACTCTCAACATCTTCGCCGGACTCTCTTGCCGCCTTTTGCTGAATTCGTGACACCAATGAATCGTCTTTATATCTGAATTTGGCGTTCTCTATCGCAATTTGGGGGAAAGCAAATAAAACGGCCATATAGTTATCCGGTGACAGATCAATGTTGCCGAGGTGGAGTTCCAGTTCAAATTCTCCTGCTTTGTCTGCACCCCATTTAAGTCTGTTGAGATGAAATTCTTTTTCCCCTGCGT
>JAYWMP010000049.1:0-4357 GCA_035873255.1 Nitrospirota bacterium | reverse complement strand
CAAATTGTCCTTTGGCATATTGTCATTATTCAAGGTTTGCTCCACTGAGTTTTATCAAAGGAAATAACAGAAATAATTAAAGCGCTCCGGTCCATCAGCGGAGCTGCGATTGCGCTCATCCCAGCTCTTTGCTGGTCGGCTTTTATGCTGAAGAAATATCCTTAGTGCAGCACGTCAAACGCCTTTTCTGTGGGGTTTATAATTACAGGCGTAGTAATTACCGCAAGCCTTGACTATAACCCCCTTATTCCATTATCTTTAACATTGTCAGTTTTTGGCAGTGGATGTGTTTAAAAACAGGCAAAGAGACGGTCAATCCCGGACAGCTTGTCAATGTGCGACCCCGTTGCTTTTTCCCGGAATGCAGCCAGTCGGGTTTTTAATCCCCCGGATTATTATTTGATTATGAATATACTGAAATTTATAGAATTACTCGAAAAAGACAGGGAATTTAAACTCCAGGTGTCGGGCGAAAGATATATCCGCCCGGTGGAACCCCGGTATGAGAAGCTTGACCTGGATAAAAGACTCAGGACGGTGCTGGAAGGGAAGGGGATAAACGATTTTTACAGCCACCAGGTGAAGGCGATCGAATTGATCAGGCAGGGCGAAAATGTCGTGCTGATGACGCCGACAGCCAGCGGCAAGAGTCTTGCCTACAATATCCCCGTGCTCGAATCGATCATGGATGACGCGCATTCCGCGTCACTCTTTATATTCCCGCTGAAGGGTCTGGAACAGGACCAGCTCAGAAACCTGAAAGAGCTTTCAGATGCGCTGGGTGTTGATAACGCCGGAGAGGTGTACGACGGCGACACAGCGGCGCAGAAGAGGAAAGATATCCGGGAATCTCCCCCGAATGTAATATTTACAAACCCTGATATGCTGCATCTCGCGATAATCCCGTTTCACAGGAAATGGGCGGATTTTTTCAGGCACCTGAGATACGTTGTGATAGACGAAATTCATACTTACAGGGGTGTATTCGGATCAAATGTCGCGCAGGTGCTCAGGAGGCTGCGCCGTATCTGCGATTTTTATGGTTCGAGTCCCCGGTTCATAGCCTTATCGGCAACCATAGCGAATCCGGAGCTGCTTGCAGAGAATCTCGCAGGCCTGCCTTTTAGTGTAATCCGGGAAAGCGGGGCGCCGACGTCCGGCAAGAATTTTTTCTTTGTAGACCCGATCGAAAGCCCTTACGGTGTTGCCACAAGACTCTTTGTTAAATGTATAAGGGCTGGAATCCGGACGATAGTCTTCACAAAGACGAGAAAGATCACAGAGCTGATATACTCCTGGACACTGGACTATGCCCCTGAACTTGTGGATAAGATAAGCCCTTACAGGGCCGGGTTTCTGCCAGGGGAAAGACGTGAGATAGAAGAAAGACTCTTCAGCGGAGAGCTGATGGGCGTTATATCAACAAGCGCTCTGGAGCTGGGTGTGGACATCGGAGGACTTGATTGCTGTATCCTCTGTGGTTATCCGGGTTCTGTATCGAGCACATGGCAGAGGGCGGGCCGCGTCGGCAGGCAGGACCGTGAATCCATAGTCGTTCTTGTGGCGATTCAGGACGCGCTGGACCATTTTTTCATAAAACATCCGGATGAGTTTTTCGATAAGAGCCATGAGGCCGCTGTAATCGACCCCGACAATAAAAATATACTCAAAAAGCATATCGTCTGTGCTGCGTCTGAACTTTATCTGGGACGTGATGACAGCGTCTATGATATGGATAAGCTGAAGCCCCTTATCACTGAACTTGCGGCTGAAAATGCCTTGTATCCCGGCAAAAAAGGCGATGTCTGGTTTTCGCGGAACAGAATGCCTCAGCGGGAGGTCGGCATAAGGGCGATCGGAGACCGTTTTATGCTTGTGAGTGAGTCGGGCAGGGCGGTCGGAGAATTAAACGGCGGACGGGTTTACCGGGAGGCGTTCCCCGGCGCTATATATCTCCACAGGGGAAGACAGTATGAGGTGCTGGAACTTGATACCGAAAAAAAGAAGGCTGTATGCAGGCCGGCGAAACCCACGTATTATACTCAGGCGTTGAGCACTGAGGCAACCGAAATAATTGAGGAAAAAGCGATGCTGGAATTCAACAGCCTGACCTTCAGATGGGGTCTTCTCCGGATAACCCGGCGGATAACCGGTTATGAAAAGAAGCGGGTATATGACAGGAAAAAGATATCGGACCATACCCTCCAGCTTCCGGAGTATATATTTGAGACCGAAGGCCTCTGGACAGTTGTGGACAGCGCCACGCAAGCGGAGATTGAGGCTGGGGGCTTTGACCTCGCGGGGGCGCTTCATGCCGTTGAACACGTGTTGATCGCCTGCATGCCCCTCTTCGCGTTATGTGACAGGGGAGATATCGGGGGGCTCAGCCATACATGTTTTCCTGATTTCGGCATGCCGGCCATATTCATCTATGACGGCCACGAGGGAGGAGTCGGTCTCTCGAAACGGGCGATCGAGATTGCTGGTGAATGGCTGAATATGACCCGGAAGATTATCGAGGAGTGCTCATGTGTTTACGGCTGTCCTTCATGTGTGCAGGACCCGCACTGCGGAAACGGCAATGAACCTCTTGACAAGGCTGGAGCAAAGTTTCTGCTCCGGAGATGGTGTGGTATTACGGACTCCTCAGACTGTTAAGGAACTCCCTGTTTTCCTTGTACCACGCGACTGTATTTTTGATGCCTTCCTCTATGGAGGTCTTCGGCTCCCATCCGAGCTTTGTCCGTGATTTGTTGATATTGGCCCAGGTTGCAACGACGTCCGCCGGATGCCGGGGAGAAAATTCTATAACGGCTTTTTTGCCCAGCTCCTTTTCTATCGTGTTTATTACATACATAAGCCCGACCGGCTTGTCATTGCCGAAGTTGAATATTTCATATCCGACATCCCTCAGGCACCGTATCGTGCCGTCCGCGATATCGTCTATATACGAAAAATCCCTCTGCTGTTTTCCGTCGCCGAATACTGGGACGGGGGTGCCGTTATCTATATTTTTGATGAATATGAATATGCTCATGTCCGGCCTGCCAGCGGGTCCGTAGACAGTAAAATACCTTGGGATGGTTACATCGATTCCATACAGGTAGTGGTAGCTGTAACAGAGCGCTTCCGCACTTTTTTTGGTGGCTGAATAGGGCGCAAGCGGAGAGTCGGTGGGGCTGTCCTCCAGAAACGGCATTTTGTTGAAACCGTACAGGCTGGACGTGGAAGCAAGGACGAATTTTTTTGTATTGAATTCCTTGCAGCATTCCAGGAGGTTCAGCGTACCTTTTACATTGGTATCAAGGTAAATCCACGGGTCTGAAACCGATGCCCTGACGCCGGCCCGCGCGGCAAGGTTTATGACGGCGTCGATTTTTTTGCCGGCAAATACTTCCCGTGTCGCGGGGTAGTCGGAGATATCGGTTTTCACGAAAGAGAACCCATCGTATTTCTTTAAAGACTGAAGACGCCATTCTTTTAATGCAGGATCATAGTAATCGTTCATGTTGTCGATACCGATGACCCTGTCGTCATTTTTCAGAAGCTGTTCTGTAACCTTCCCGCCTATAAATCCCGCACATCCCGTAACAATTATTGTCTTCATAGATTTCCTTTTGTTATAACCTGTGTTTTAAGATAGTGTCAGTGTGAAAATTCAAAGTTTCTGCCTGTCATTCCGGCAGTCCTTAAGCCGGTCGAAGCGACTCTCGCGAAGACTTACATTGAGAATCCAGTCTTTTCAATAACTTCTGGATGCCCGATTAAAGACCCCCGATCGGAGTCGAGGGCAGGCTTCGGGCATGACAAAAAAAATGGCAATTTATACACAATGTTTTAAGATAGTGTCAGACCCGTTTTTTAAGCCATTTGCTGGGTGCTATGACGTGATATTTGCCGCTTCCGTCAGAATAGACAACCCGTCCTATTTTTGCATTAAGTATCATTCTTTTGCACATCATGCAGGCTTCGGACAGGCACTCCCCCTGGCCGTCTTCCTCTCCTGATATATAAATAGTCGCGCCATTAAGTTCATCCGCAGAGGCCCTTATAATCGCGTTCGCCTCGGCATGCACACTATGGCAGAGTTCATAGCGCTCGCCGTGCGGTATCTCCAGTTCTTTTCTCGTGCACTTGCCGGTCTCGATACAGTCCTTCATTCCGGTGGGAGCTCCGTTATAGCCGGTGCTGATGATTATTTTATCTTTTGTAATCACGGCCCCGTATCTCCGTCTGAGGCATGTGGCACGCGCGGATACAGCCTTTGCTATATTAATAAAGTATTCATCCCATCCGGGCCTTATCCTTTTGTCTTTTTTTATGGAAGCCATATTATTTAATCCTGATACCGGAAACT
>JAYWMP010000231.1:0-2222 GCA_035873255.1 Nitrospirota bacterium | reverse complement strand
TCTTTAAATCCCTGCGGACTATCTGTCGGGACAATTATTTATATCCTCATCGGCATTATTACACACCGGTAATCCGCGTCAGTTTCGTCTTTGATCAGGACAGGACTTAAAGGGGCCTGCATCTCCATCACGATTTTTTCCGAAGACATCGCCTCAAGAATATCTATAAAATATCTCGCGTTGAAGCCCAGAGAGAGAGCTTCGCCTGTATATTCCACCGCCAGCTCATCCTGCGCGTCGCCCATGTCCGGGTTTGAAGATGTGATCGAAATTAAATTTTCGGAAAGGTCCAGCTTAACCGCATGCGAATGCTCCCTTGACATTATAGCCACCCTCCGGAGAACTTTCATAAAAGGCTCCCTCTGGACGGTTACAAGCTTCTCGTTGGCTTTCGGTATCACCTGGTCATAGTTTGGGTAAGTACCTTCTATAAGCCTTGCCAGAAACTCTATTTTTCCCTTAGTAAAAAGGATATGGTTTTTGCAGATGGTCACCTTTATGTTATCTTCTGATTTATCAAGGATTTTTCTTAATTCGGTCGCCGCTTTTTTGGGTATTATGCTCTTCTTCTCCTCGGTCAGCGCGCCCTCTATATTCTTTTTTATTATCGCAAGCCTGTGGCCGTCCGTTCCGACAACAGTAATATCAAGATCCGGCGACAGATGAAAGAGAATGCCGTTTAGTGTATATCTGGTATCACTCTCACCAGTGGCGAATAATGTCTTCTCTATCACCTCGATCAATATCTTTGCGTTAACGTATATCTCCTCCTTGTCCTCCATACCCGGCCATGAGGGGAATTCGTTCGCCGGCAAACACGCAAGCCTGAAATTACTTGCCCCGGCCTTCAGTTTCAGCCATTGCTCGTCAATGGACTCACATATTAAATCACCTTCCATCTCCCTGACGATCTCGAACATTTTTCTGGCGGGAATACATATCCTTCCTTCTTTTTCGACTTTTATCTGGAGAGGTTCTTTCAGGGCTGTCTCTAGGTCGGTCGCGGTTAAAGATGATCCGCTTTCAGCCGCATCCAGCAGAAAATGGCTCAAAATAGGCATGGTATTCCGCTTTTCCACGATATTCTGAATATTAGAAAGTTTATCCTGTATTTCTTCCTTTGAGACAACTATTTTCATGTCCCCTCCTTAATTTTTTATCCTGTTCAGAAGATTTTCGATCATTCTGTTGAAAGTTTCATCTTTATTCTTTCTCTCGTCCATCTGCTTGTAAGCATAAATGACGGTTGCATGGTCCTTGCCGCCGAACTGCTTTCCTATCTCACTTAATGAGGCGTCGGTAACCTGTTTGCATAGATACATGGCGACCTGTCTCGGCAACGCCACGTCCCTTGTTCGTCTCTTCGCCTTGATGTCGGACAGCTTCATATTATAAAATTCACATACGATTTTCTGCACCTTTTCGATAGTAACAGGTCTTTCATCATCATGTATAATGTCCCTGAGAATTTTCTTCGCCGACTCAATATTTATCTCTTCGCCTGTCAGAGATGACTGGGCGGCAAGCCTTATCAGAGAACCTTCCAGTTCTCTGACGTTGGACTTTATCTTCTGAGCCAGCAGATTCACGACATCCTCCGGTATCTTTTTTATGTCCATCATGTCGGCCTTTTTATATATGATGGCTATTTTAGTCTCCAGGTCGGGCGGCTGTATGTCAGCAATAAGCCCCATATTAAACCTGGATCTCAACCTGTCGGTAACTTCACTGATCTCCTTGGGCGGTCTGTCACAGGATATGACTATCTGCTTCTGCTTCTCATATAATGCGTTGAAGGTATAAAAGAATTCCTCCTGGGTGGCGGTCTTATTGGCTATAAACTGAACATCATCAAGCAAAAGAAGGTCCAGGTTCCTGTATTTTTCTTTAAGTTCCGTCATCCTGTCATGCCTGAGGGACGACACAACTTCATTGGTGAACTGTTCTGAAGAGACATAAAGCACCGAAAAATCATGCCTCGTCTCCAGGACTTTATTACCTATAGCGTTCATTAAGTGGGTCTTGCCGAGACCTACCCCTCCATATATAAAAAGGGGATTATACGTCCGTCCGGGTGACTCGGCAACCGCTATTGCGGCCGCATGGGCGAACTGGTTGCTTGATCCCCTGATAAAACTTTCGAATGTATATTTTGGATGGAGATATATACCTTTATTCGCGAGTCGTATTCTTTTGTTCTCAAGTTTATCAACAATTTTTTT
>JAYWMP010000188.1:0-5873 GCA_035873255.1 Nitrospirota bacterium | reverse complement strand
TTATATGCTATTGCCCAGCGAGGCTCTCTCGTCTTTACACCCAGTTTATACTGAAGATCGAAATTGTTGACCTTTACAACAACACCATCCGTCTCAAAAGAGAAATTATTACGGTTTTTTTCGATCTTTTTGATCGCTTCCAGAACGCTATCTATACCTTTGACGACCATCATCTCCGGAGAAACCGGAAATCGCTTCTCCCTAAGCCACGCGATCAAATTGGCCTGGCTTTTAAATTTAAGCCCTCTGACCGTCCCAACGCCGTAGCAGGCCATATAGAGTCTTCTGGACGCTGTAATTAATGGATCAAGCTGTCTTACTGATCCAGCCGCTGCGTTTCTCGGGTTTGCGAATAGAGGTTCTCCTGTTTTTTTTCTCTGTTCATTCAGCTTTTCGAATTCCTCTATATCCATATAAACCTCTCCCCGGATATTAATCTCTCCGGAAATGTCGCCATTTTCCTCAATCTTCAGAGGTACTGTTTTGATCGTCATTATATTCCGGGTGACATCCTCACCCTCATAGCCGTCTCCCCTTGTCGAGGCCTTATGAAGGAGACCATTTCTGTATGTCAGCTCAATAGCTATACCGTCATATTTCGGTTCGACCGTATATTCGATATCAGCGTCTGTATCGAGCAGCTTTTTGACCCTTTTATCAAATTCCCTTATGTCTTTATCCGAGAAGGCATTGTCCAGCGAAAGCATCGGTTCCGTATGCCTGACTTTCTCGAATTTATCGAGTGGAGGGGCCCCGACCCTGCGTGTAGGCGATTCCGGAAGTATATACCCGTACCTGTCCTCCAGTTCCTTCAGCCTGCGGTAGAGCAGGTCATACCCGGCATCGGATATTACGGGTGCATCAAGGACATAATAGCGATAACAATGATCATTAAGCTCTTTAACAAGCCCCTCTATCTCTTCTTTAATCTCTCCTGGTAACTCTTTTTTAATCATAAAATCCTGTCTCTTAAGGCTTCTTTGGTGTTTCCGCCTGCTGATTACTCATTATTCAGGCTTATTTATTACCTCTATAAGAAAATTCATCGCCGCAACAGCGGCCTCTTCCCTGTTTTCGTCTCTTTCCCCAACTAGCCGTAACTCCTTAATGAAGGTTTTTCCTTTTTTACTCAGTGATATATAAATAAGCCCCTTCGGCTTTTCCTCCAGGATATCAGGCCCAAGATTACCGGTTGTTGCGATTGCGTAATCCGTTCCGGCCAGGGAACGCATCTTTTCCGACATCTCTTTGGCTGTTTCTCTGCTGACCACTCCATGAGTTAAAATGGTACTGGAAGATACACCCAGAATAACCTTCTTTGAGGCGGCTGAATAGGTGACGGCGCCTGCTTCGAAGAATCGGCTGGCGCCCGGAAGCATTGTCATGTAGTGGCTGATGAGGCCGCCGGTGCATGATTCGGCAACAGAGAGCGTCAGCCCTTTTTCACTGAAGATTTCATGCACCCGCCGGATGATATCAAGAATTTTCATCTTCATCTTTTTCCCCCCCGAGGTTTAAGCCCTCTCACCCTTTCTCTCAGTTTATCGGCAAAATACTGATAATTATCAATATTCTCCTTTTTTTGTCTAAAGTCAATATCCGACGCCGACAGAGGTTTTCCGAATATAACGCGGATCTTTCTGAATCCGGGCCATTTAGCCCCCCGTGGCAATGCCTCGAAAGCGCCGTCGATAAATACCGGCACCACGGTGACCCCCATCTCGATCGCAAGTATCCCGACTCCTTTCTTGAACTCCATCAGCCTGCCGTCAAAAGACCGTCCTCCCTCCGGAAAGACGGTTAAAGACCGACCGTTTCTTAGTACATAAGCCGACATCTGTAATGCCTTATTGAGATATGAAGACGCGTCTATAGGAATCACGTGGGCTATCCTGGCCAGGCGGCTCCTGCAAAATCCCTGAAAATAACTGCTTAATCCGAGGCTGTATATATTCCTGAAGTACTCAAAAGGGAGAGAGAGGATTACGGCAAAGCCGTCCAGGTAACTGCTATGATTTGGAGCGATCAGGAAATTTTTGTTCAACGGTATATTCCCGGTCCCCTTAACTTCAAGCCTGAAGAACAATTTAAAG
The DNA here is from genome assembly GCA_035873255.1 of Nitrospirota bacterium. GTDB lineage: Bacteria > Nitrospirota > Thermodesulfovibrionia > Thermodesulfovibrionales > UBA6898 > JAJRYC01. The sequence continues at coordinate 3,780 of JAYWMP010000188.1, read as the reverse complement.
AGACATTTCAGCATGACAAATATAAAAAATGCCGGTATAAGTTCGGTGAGCAGTTTTTGGGGAGATATAATACGAAGCTCTTTTTCCGACGGCTCCATCAAGAGTATCTCCTTCCAGCCGGACTTTTCGACCTGCCCGGACCCGGTATCGACGGTTGTCACTGCTTTTATCTTTTCTACCAACTCGCCTACAGTCTGTATATCGGACATAAAATCTTCGGGAAGCTTCAGAGAGAAAGTTTTTTCGATCAGCACGACCAGCTCGATTTTCGATAATGAATCCAGTCCCAGGTCGAGCTCGATGTTGTCGTTCGCGTTGATATGTTCCACATCCTTCAGAAATTGTTTTAATGTCTCGACCACCCTTCTTGCGGTCGCGTCTCTGAATAAGGCGCTGTCGGATTCTCTCTCTCTGTCCGGCTTTTCAGTCACCAGGTCTTTGATCATAAATCGCCTTAATTTACCCAGTGGGGTCCTTGGCAGTGGCTCTGAACGGATAGAATAGCCCTTAATTCTCATATATGCAGGCATTCCGCCTGATAGTTCATTGATTTCCCATTTAATCTCTTCCTGGATATTTGATATCCCGGCCTTTTTCGCGTATTCAAAGTCCGGGACGATGACCGCGTGCAGAGATTCAGTTCTCCCCTTATCTTCCATGCTCAATACGCATATCTCCCTGATAAGCGGCGAGGAGAGGTACAGCCTCTCGACATCCTCAGGATAGATGTTTTTGCCTGAACCAAGAACAATCACCTCTTTCAGCCGTCCTGTAATAAAGAGGTAACCATCTTTGTCGATCACGCCTAAATCACCACTCATAAACCAGCCGTCCTTTATTACTTCAGCTGTGGCGGACTCATTTTTGTAATAACCCTTCATCACCATGGGTCCTTTTATCGCGATTTCTCCCTCTCCGGTCGCGGATGGATTGTGAATCCTGATTTCTACGGAAGAAAAGGGTTTTCCGGCGGAGCCGGGTTTTCGTTTTGAGACAGGGTTGAATGTCACAACAGGGGATGTCTCTGTCAGTCCGTAACCCTCCAGCACGGTGAACCCAAAGGCCTCCAGGTCTTTAAATATCATGGGGTCCAGCCTTGCCCCTCCGCTTGTGAAGAACCTGAATCCTTTACCCATCGCCGAATGAACAGACCTGAAGACAATACGTCCGATATTAATATCAAATCTCTCCCGTAAAAAACCTGATATTCCATGGACTTTGGTCAATAAATAAGAGACGGGGCCGGGAAGGCCCTTGATCCTGTCCTGTATACCGTTTCTTATGATATCGAGCAGTTGGGGCACGCCGATCAGAATATTGACATCCCTGTCCCTCATGGCCGACATCAGGTCAGTCCCTTTCATGCTCCGGGGATATGTTATGGATGCGCCGAGAAATGCAGGCACAAGAAAACTGCACATAAAAGCATATGTATGATGCAGGGGCAGGACGGCGAGGATGTTATCATTAGGGGTAACTATGCCGGCCTCAATAACGGCCAGTGTGTCGGAACAGAAGTTTTTATGAGTGAGCATCACGCCCTTTGGTTTTCCGGTAGTCCCTGATGTATATATTATTGATGCGGTCTCTTCCGGGTCATTTTCCGGAAAATTGTCCAGGGGGGCCGTTCCGGCAACTGATGTATACTCGGGTGAATCAAAGTTTATCAGCAATACCGGATCAGGGTGGCTGTCCGCGTAAGCCCTGATATTTTCCAGGGTCTTTTGGCTGTGAAAGACCGTTTTTGATCCGGAATCCTCCAGAAGATTCCTTATTTCATCCGGCCCGAGCTGTGAGTCTACAGGCACGGCAATTCCTCCGGCCATAATTATGGCAAAATATGCGGCGCACCATTCTTTCCCGTTCCCGGATATAATCGCGGCCCGGTCCCCTTTTTTGAGGCCGGAGTTTAACAGGAAAGAGGCGGTTGAGATCACGGCGTTCGAAAAATCCCTGTATGAAACAGTCTTCCAGCCGTTCTGGAAGTGATGAAAGATCACATTGTCGGGATACGCCTGTACAGCCCTGAAAAACATTTCAGTTATAGTTAAAGATCTTTCGGTTTTCATTTCAGGCGCTGGCGAAGGTCAACCAGGCGTAATAGAAGGCCATTCCCGCAAAGAAGAGCGCAAGGAGGCCGAGGGAAAAAAAGAGCATTCCCTTTGCAAAATTTTTTCTTCTGAATTCCACAACGCATTTAGGAATAAGAGTCACCGCCCCGAAAAAGAGCGCCAGACCGACAAGTATCTGTGTAATTATTCTTACCATTTATGCTTATATCCCTTCAAGCGGACAACCAGCGCATTGAGGCCTTGTCCGGCAGTTCTCTTTCGCAAGCCTGACAAACAATGCGTGATATTCATTAAAAAGCCTTACGTCTTCCTCAAGCTCCGACCGGAAAAGCTGCTGGAATTCATCATAAGACGCATCATGGTCCAGAATATTATGCCTTGAAAGCACGCGTTTTGTGTAGGCGTCTATCACAAAGACAGGTTTTTCGAGCGCGTACAGGATGATTGAATCGGCGGTTTCAGGGCCGACGCCATTGACGGAAAGAAGATTTTCCCTTATTGCGGGGAGCTTCTCTTTCTTCATTTTTTTCATGCTCCCGCTGTACCGGCCCATCAGAAAACCGATGAAGTGCTTCAGCCTTTTCGCCTTTACGTTGAAATATCCGGCCGGCCGGATCTGAGATGCCAGTTCCTCTACCGTCATGCTGTCGATATCTTCCGGGGTAAGCCTGTCGCTGTTTTTGAGATTAGCTATCGCCTTCTCAACATTTCCCCAGTTTGTGTTCTGTGTAAGTATTGCGCCGACCGCCACCTCAAAAGGTGTATCGCCGGGCCACCAGTGCTGCGGCCCGAAAGATGTATAGAGTTTTTTATATATCTTTTCCAGTTTATTTTTCATTAATATCGAATTGGTGGGAACGGAGCTTCTTCTTGTCCGCCACTATCTTTTTTTGGACCAGTATTTTTTCCTTAGCCTTTTTGGACCGCCTCTTCTTCTGCCGCCGGAGCTTCTCTATTCTCCTGGTCTCTTCACTCTCCCTGCCTTTCACCTGTTGCTCCACCTTTTTGGCAAGCAACGTCCTTGCAAAGTAGCGGTTCAGGGACTGGGAACGTTCCCTCTGGCATTTAACTTCTATCCCTGTAGGCACGTGCTTCAGGTAGACGCAGGTCGATGTCTTGTTAACATGCTGCCCCCCCTTGCCGCTTGAACGGATAAAGGATTCTTCTATATCCTCTTCCCGGATACCAAGGGCGGTCATCCTCTCTCTGAGGGCCTTTTCTTTTAAGGGACTGACCGAAAATATGCGCATCTCTTAATTATATAACATCTTTTTCCGGTTGCGTCGATTTATTGTAGGGGCATGGCGCGCCATGCCTTTACCTATATTGTAAACGCCCTGCGATGTGATCCAAATTTAATACAGCCTGAGGTCCGTGATTTTTGCTATTTTTTCAAAATCGGAATCATTGTGAAAAAGCATAGCGTCATTCTCTAATGCAACCGCGCTTATAAGGCAGTCTACCGGCTTTCTTATGGTAATACCTTTTTTTCTGCAACGCCTGTAAATATCAGAGCTATGGAGATAAGGCTGAACCGGGGTATTCTTTAAAATGGGAAATGCAAGCAGGTAGTCCTTGAGCTCGGCGTGCTGATTATCATCCCTGATTCCCTGCAGTATTTCCATAAGTATTATCTCTGAGAGACATATCTCCTCATCGCCTTCTAAAAGGGCATGAAGGGTTCTGCGGGATTTAGTGTTTCGTCCGT
>JAYWMP010000182.1:0-1579 GCA_035873255.1 Nitrospirota bacterium | reverse complement strand
ACTCTATTAAAAAATAACCGAGATGAATAAAACTGTCAAGTATATTCTATATCCTATTTGACATAATAACCAGTAAAAAACGATAATTTTATATGCAAAGATACAGTTCCTTCGGCGCGTATATGAGGAAAAAGTTTGGCTCAACTGTCTACAAAGTCAATGTGGACGCGGGTTTTACATGCCCTAACAGGGACGGCACGCTAGGGCTTTCCGGATGCATATACTGTAATAACGACAGTTTCAGACCTGATTCCTGTACACCTGCGCTTCCGGTCAGTGAACAGATCAGTAACGGCATCAGGCATATCCGTGGGAGATACAAAACGGAAAAGTTTCTGGTATATTTTCAGCCATACACAAATACTTACGCGCCCGTGGAGAAACTGGAACACCTGTATAAAGCAGCGCTTGAGTCGCCTTCTGTGGTCGGGTTGGCGATCGGGACGAGACCGGATGCCGTTGATCGTGCAAAGATCGAAATGCTTGAGGCTCTGGCCGCTGATTATTTTATTCTTATAGAGTACGGACTCCAGTCGATTTATGATAAAAGTCTCAATTTTATAAACCGCGGGCATGACTACAAAAAGTTTCTGGATGCGATAAATCTGACAAAAGACAGGAATATTTATATCGGCGCTCATATTATAGCCGGTTTTCCGACGGAAACCCGTGAGGAAACGCTCGCCATGGCCGGCGAAATCTCGCTTCTGCCGGTGAATTTTCTGAAGGTGCATCAACTTCAGGTTGTCAGGGACACCCCTCTTGAGAAGATCTACAGAGAAAACCCGTTTCATACCTTCGGCTATGAGGAGTATCTTGATTTTATAGTGGATTTTATCGAACGGTTATCCCCTGATATAGTCTTTCAGCGTCTCTTCGCCACTGCGCCGGACAGCATCCTTATTGCTCCTGAATGGGGCAGGAACAGGCACCGGATACTGAGAGATATCGAAGGCAGACTGGAAGCAAGAGATACGTGCCAGGGGAAGGAATATAAGCCGCAGCCTGTTAATGTCTAGTGTCCTCTTCTACTTTCTGAAGACGATAAGCTCCCTCAACCTCTTTCTTGAGGTCTTTTCCGGTCTTTCATCCGGATAGCCCATGGCTGCAACAGCCATAAGCTCGAGGTTTTCACCAAGGCCGAGGATATTCTTTATCTGCCGGTCGCTCTTGATGATTTCTCCGAGCCAGACGGCCCCGATGCCGAGCGAATGCGCCTCGAGCAGCATGTTCTGCATGCAGGCGCCTATCGCCTGAATATCCTTTGTCCTGTTATAGCTTGCTGAATTATCCAGAAAAACCGCTATTAAAACCACGGCGCTTTTAACAACCCCTGAATAACGTGTCAGTTCCGATAATTGATTAATGATAGTCCTGTCGGTGAGTACCGCGAACCTCCAGGGCTGGTTGTTCAGCCCTGAAGGCGCCCATCTTCCTGCCTCGAGTATGTTGTCGATTGTTTCCCCGGAAAGCAGATCGTCCCTGAACTTCCTTATGCTTCTTCTGTTTTTTATGATCCCGATTATTTCCAAAAAATTTCCGTTCTGGTAAAATACGATATGGTTTATAAAGAACTGCT
>JAYWMP010000006.1:0-2999 GCA_035873255.1 Nitrospirota bacterium | reverse complement strand
TTTCCGGTCTAAAAATGCAGTTTCCAAGTTCGTTAACAAACTCGAACAGCACGGGGTCCTGGAGAAAGATAAAAAAGGGAAGCTCATTCCCAGGTCTATAACATCCACCGCAAAGGTGCTCGGCACTGTGGAAGCCGGGTTTCCAAGTCCCGCGGAAGAAGAACTGGCGGACACAATGTCACTTGATGAATTCCTTATCCGGAATCCGCAGGCCACTTTTCTCCTTAAGGTGTCAGGCGATTCCATGTCAGGGGCGGGCATTCTCCCCGGAGATATGGTAATTGTCGATAAAGGGCAGACGCCCAGGAGTGGCGACATCGTGATTGCCGAAGTGGACGGGGAATGGACAATGAAATATTTAAAGAAAAGAGGCGATGATGTGACCCTCATTCCTGCAAATCCCAAGTACAGGCCCATCAAACCCAAAAAAGAACTCAGGATTGCAGGCGTGGTAACAGCAGTGGTAAGAAAGTACAGGTAGCGCGAAACCTCAAGGATTAATTATGAGCGGTCAGCCTTTAACAATATCTTCCTTTCCCCGGGCAATTGTCCATATTGACGCAGATGCATTCTTTGCGTCCTGTGAACAGGCAATTCATCCTGAACTCAGAGGAAGGCCGGTAATAACGGGCAAGGAGCGTGGGATAGTCGCGGCTGCAAGTTATGAAGCTAAGGCACGGGGAGTAAAAAGAGCCATGAGGCTCTTTGAGGTCAGGAAGGTCTGCCCTGATGCCGTGTTTATGCCGTCGGATTACGAGACGTACAGCCTTTTTTCTCTCCGGATGTTTGAGATATTCAGGCGGTCCTCCCCGGATGTTGAGGAATACTCCATTGATGAGGCGTTTGTTGATCTGACGGGACTGAGGAGAAGCTTTCACGGCTCTTACGGCATGATCGCCCAAAAAATACGGAAGACTGTTGAATCAGAGCTGGGGATTACGGTATCCGTCGGCGTCAGCCTCTCAAAGGTATTGGCGAAAATAGGCTCGAAACACAACAAGCCGAATGGTCTTACTCTTATTCCCGGAAGGGATATACATCTCTATCTCGATAAACTGCCGGTTGGAGAGGTCTGGGGAATAGGACCGAACACAGCGGCATTCCTCGGAAAGTTTGGCATAACAACAGCGCTTCAGTATGCCCGCAAGGATGAAAAATTCATACAAAAATATCTGTCCAGGCCCTATCAGGAAATCTGGCATGAACTTAACGGAAGGAGCGTTTACCCTGTTGTCACCGGAACAAAGCAGACTTACCAATCCATTAGCAAAACAAAAACATTTACCCCTCCATCAAAGGATGAAACATTTATTTATGCGCAACTCTCCAAAAACCTTGAGAACGCCTGCATCAAGGCGCGTCGCTACAAACTGGCGGCAACACGTCTCATAGTGTTTTTAAGGAGGCAGGACTTTAAAGACAGCGGCGTGGAGATAAAGCTCAGCTCTCCAACGGTCTACCCTGTTAATCTGTTCAGCGCCCTGCGGGAAGGTTTTAGCTCTGTTTTTAACTTCCGTGAACTTTACCGCCAGACAGGGGTTGTCCTTGCCGGACTTGTCTCTGAAGACAGGATTCAGCACACTCTCTTTGATGACATTCCAAAGATAGAGAAGATTGAAAAGATTTACAGCGCCGTTGACAGTCTGTCCGAAAGATTCGGCAAACATACGCTTCAGCATGCTGTGAGCCTGCCGGCAAAACTTCAGGCCCAGCATGAAGGCGGGAGGGGTGATGTAGCGCAGAGAAAAGTAAGTCTATTTAAAGGTGAAAACAGGAGGCGGAGGCTGGGATTGCCGATGTTGAACATCAGGGTTTGACAGGGGAAATTCCGGTATAATTCAGACTCGGGGAAAAATCATTCCAGACGTTCTTAAAACAATGAGAACTGATTAATAGTTCCATAAATACCACTCTTTGTGTCTGCACATTACCCGATTATCCGCAGGTCCGGACTACGGACTTTATGGTCGCCCGCCGAATGTGCAACTGATTAATGTACGCCGCTGTAACCATTGGCCCGCTGAGTCCCGGCGGAAGGTTTTTCAGGATATATTGCAAAAAAGGAAAACGAAGTTTTATTATTAGCACTATGACAGTTTTGAATTTACAGGGGGCATTATGAGAAAAACAATAGTTAAGTATATATATATCGGTGTAATACTCCTGCTTGGGCTGGCGCCTGTTTCCTGCGGTAAGGAAAAGATCAAGCCGGTCTCCGGGGAGTCGGGTCAGGCGCTTGAGGCGTTCGCTCTCGCCGAGACAATCAGGGAAGCCTTTATCAAAAACGACATGGACACACTCAGGGAGAATTCCACGGAGGATGGCTACAGGGACATCACCGCCAATTCAAAAGACTTTGACAGTCTTGAGCTGACTTTCACCCCAAGGTGGGTGGAGATAGAAGGACAGGAGATTTACCTGAATATAGCATGGAAGAGCAGTTGGACTTTCTCGGGAAAAACAGTGGGGGACAGGGGAATGGCTGTCTTTGTCCTGGAAGGCAGGCCATTGAAGGTAGCGAAGATTTTAAGGGCAAACCCCTTCATTTACCCGGAGCAATCGCGATAGCCCTCACTTGCACGAGCTGCAGGAGCCTTTGCTGCAGGAGGCGCAGCCTGAGGATGATCCGGCGAATGGCTTTTCAACTCCGCTCACTCCGAATGTCGAGAGTTTCTTTTTAATATCACCGGAAGAGCATTTTGGGCAGTCCACGTCCTTGTTTCCGAAAACCAGCTTCTCGAATTCTTCTCCGCATTTATTGCATATGTATTCATATATCGGCATTTGTTGACTCCAGTTTTGAAACTATTTTTTCTTTGCCGGTTTTTGGGGTACTTTTTCCCAGTCTTTCAGGAATTTCTCCAACCCGATGTCTGTTAGCGGGTGTTTGATTAAGTGCGTGATGACAGAATAAGGTATGGTCGCTATGTCCGCTCCGATCCGGGCGGCATCAAGCACATGGAGAGGGTTTCTTATGCTTGCAACGATATTCTCCGTCC
>JAYWMP010000084.1:0-8643 GCA_035873255.1 Nitrospirota bacterium | reverse complement strand
GGCAGTTTTTTGATACTATTAATATATATGGGAAAATAAGAGGTGAGGATCGGATCTTTTTATCTTGGGAATGGTGAATGTGAGTTTGTGGTCTGGTCTCCATTGGTGGAGAAACTGGCTGTAAAAATTGTTTCGCCTGTTGAAAGGTTGTTGCCGATGGAAAAGGACGGCGCCGGATACTGGAAGGTGGCGGCAGGGGAAGTTTTGCCCGGGACACGATATTTTTACAGGATCGAAGACGGGAGAGAGAGGCCTGATCCAGCATCAAACTTTCAGCCGCTTGGAGTACATGGCCCGTCACAGGTGGTTGACCACGGATCTTTTCTTTGGGAAGATATGGAATGGAGAGGGACCGAGCCCGGAACAATGATAATATATGAGCTGCATGTCGGTGCATTTACCCAGGACGGGAGCTTCGACGCCTTGGCTCGTCGTATCGGCGAACTTAAGGAATTTGGAATTAATTCTATCGAGATAATGCCTGTCGCCCAGTTCCCTGGAGAGAGAAACTGGGGATATGACGGGGTATGCCCGTTTGCCGTCCAGGGCTCTTACGGAGGACCGGAAGGCCTTAAAAGGGTTGTGAATGAATGCCATAAAGAGGGAATGGCGGTCATTCTTGATGTTGTTTACAATCACCTTGGTCCCGAAGGAAATTACATATGGGATTTTGGTCCCTATTTTACGGATAAGTATAAAACACCATGGGGGTGGGCGATAAACTTTGATGATGCGTATAGTGATGATGTGAGAAACTATTTTATCGAAAATGCGCTTTACTGGTTTGATAATTTCCATATAGATGCTCTCCGGCTTGATGCGGTCCATGCCATTTACGACTTCAGCGCCAAACCGTTTCTGACGGACTTGTCGGAAAATGTCGACAGTTTTTCATCCAGCAAGGGTAGAAAGTTTTATCTTATCGCGGAAAGCGATCTGAACGACGCCAGGGTCATACTTGGGCGCGAATCAGGCGGTTATGGAATAGACGCGCAGTGGTGCGATGATTTTCACCATTCCGTTCACACGATCCTTACGAACGAAAGAACAGGCTATTATATGGATTTCGGAAGGATTGAAGATCTGGTTAAGTCGTTAAAAGAAGGCTTTGTCTATTCGTGGGACTACTCGGCATACAGAAAAAGGCGGCACGGAAGCTCATCCAGGGACTTTCCAGCTGATCAATTTATCGTCTCTTCCCAGAACCACGACCAGGTGGGCAACAGAATGCTGGGCGAAAGGCTTTCATCTCTGGTCACGTTTGAAGCACTGAAGATGGCGGCGGGCGTAGTGTTGTTTTCGCCGTATATACCTCTGCTGTTTATGGGTGAAGAGTATGGAGAGGATTCACCTTTCCTATACTTTGTCAGCCATTCCGACGCCGACCTGATAGAGTCGGTAAGGAAAGGGAGAATAAACGAGTTCAACTCTTTTGCCCGGGAAAAAGAATTCCCCGACCCCCAGGACGTGGAGACGTTCCGGAAGTCAAAGATAGACTGGGAAAAGAGAGAAGAGGGCCATCATAAAGTTATGCTGGATTTCTACAGGCGGTTGATAAAACTCAGAAAGGAAATCCCGGCGCTCTCATGTCCCGACAGGACGAAGATGGAAGTCACTGGAATGGAAGAGGAAAAGATTGTTTTTATAAGAAGATGGAAGGACGATAGTCACGTTTTTATGGTCTTCAACTTCAACGGGGAGGAGAGCTCATTTAATGCGTCTTTCCCTGAAGGTGTATGGAGAAAATTACTTGATTCCTCCGATGGTATCTGGAACGGCCCCGGGATGATTTCCCCGGACGGGGCATCGGGAGAGGAGTTTATAACGATGAAAGGTCTGAGTTTCGCTGTTTATACAGGGGAGGGCGTTCTGTAATGGAAAGATATATCTGTGTTCACGGGCACTTCTACCAGCCGCCCCGGGAAAATCCATGGCTTGAGGCGATAGAGATACAGGATTCCGCGCATCCATACCATGACTGGAATGAGAGGGTGACCGCGGAATGTTATGCCCCTAATTCCGCCTCCAGGGTCTTTGACGGAGAAGGGCACATAATGGATATCGTCAGTAACTACGCGAAGATAAGCTTTAATTTCGGTCCTACGGTCCTTTCATGGATGGAGATCTACTCTCCCGAAATATATCAGGCGATACTCGACGCGGACAGGCAGAGCATTCAATGGCGCTCCGGACATGGCAACGCGATGGCGCAGGTTTATAATCATATTATCATGCCGCTTGCGAATAACCACGACAGGCGCACCCAGGTAATATGGGGAATAAAAGACTTTGAGCATAGATTCAAGCGTTTCCCCGAAGGCATGTGGCTTTCCGAGACCGCGGTGGATACAGAAACACTTGAGATACTGGCTGAATCAGGGATAAAGTTTACGATTCTTGCGCCGCATCAGGCAGTCAGGACCAGAAGAATCGGATCCGGCAAGTGGAAAGATTTGAGTCCGGGAGAGATTGATCCCACCAGGGCTTATGTCTGCAAACTGCCTTCCGGCAGGCGAATAAATATATTTTTCTATGATGGACCGATATCCCAGGCGGTAGCATTCGAAAAATTACTGAACAGGGGAGAAGATTTTGCTAACCGGCTGTTAAGCGGATTTTCCGATATGAGGCAGTGGCCCCAGATTCTGAATATAGCCACGGATGGAGAGACATTCGGCCATCACCACAGGTTTGGGGATATGGCCCTTGCTTACGCCCTTAATTATATAGAGACAAACGGACTGGCAAGGCTGACGAACTATGGTGAATTTCTCGAAAAACATCCGCCGACGCATGAAGTTCAGATAATTGAAAATACCTCCTGGAGTTGTGTCCACGGCATAGAACGCTGGAAGGCTGATTGCGGATGCAGTACCAATGGTCATGCCGGCTGGAACCAGGAATGGAGGAAGCCTCTTCGTGACGCGCTGGACTGGCTGAGCAGCCAGCTGGCGTTCAGATTCGAACATAAAGCTGGTGAATACCTGACGAAGCCCTGGAACGCCCGTAACGAGTACATTGAAGTAATCTTGGGCCGGTCGGAAGAGAGCATCGAAAGGTTTATGGCCAAACACGCCAGAAGGAAGTTAATCGATGAAGAAAAAAGAACGGTCATTAAACTTCTGGAAATCAACAGGCACGCGATGCTGATGTATACGAGCTGTGGATGGTTTTTCTCCGAACTTTCCGGTATCGAAACAGTACAGGTCATTCAGTATGCAAGCCGGGCGATTCAATTGTCGGAGGAGATTTTCAATGACAGGCTGGAGAGAGTGTTTATCGAAAAACTTGAAATGGCCAAAAGCAATATTCCTGAACATAGGGATGGCGCACGGATATATGAAGAATTCGTTAAACCCGCCATGATTGACCTTGAGAAGGTCGGCGTGCATTACGCCATAAGCACCCTGTTTGAGGATTATGCCGAAAAAACGGAGATTTACTGTTATAAAATCATAAGGGAAGATTACTGGACCGCGCATGCAGGAACGACGGAACTTGCTATGGGCAAGTTGCTTGTCTCATCAAAAATCACATTTGAAACCGAAGTCTTAAGTTTTTGTGTCCTGAGTTTCGGGGGACATGTCCTGAATGGGGGAGTCAGGGCCTTCCTCGGCGTCGAGGCGTATCAGACTATGAAGAGCGAGATCTCCGACGCCTTTGAAAAAGGGGCCTTCGCCGACATAGTCAGGTTAATGGACAGCTACTTTGGAATGCATAAATATTCCATTATCCACCTTTTCAGGGACGAACAGCGCAAGATCTTAAGTCATGTCATAAGCCATGTAATGGAAGGATTCGAGGCCTCATACCGGAGTATGTACGAGAACAACCATCTGTTGATGGGGTTTATTCGCGAGACGGGGATGCCGGTGCCGAACGCGTTCCATACTGCGGCGGAGTATACGCTTAACGTTGACATCAGTAAGGCGTTTCAGGTTGAAGAAGTAGACGCTGACAAAATAAGAAATATAATTAACGAGATTCAGAAGTGGAATATACAGGTTGACACGATCAACCTGGAATTCATCATCAGACAGAGACTGGAAGCCGCCATGGATAAATTTTACAGGGATCCGGAGGATTTGCTTCCCCTTCTGGAGGTGCAGAACATTATTGTATTATCACAGTCGCTACCCATTGAGATAAATTTCTGGCAGTTGCAGAATATCTATTTCAGGATGGCGCGAATGATTTACCGGGAATTTATTCAGAAGGCGAAAGATGGAGACCGGGAGGCCACGAGAAGGATTGAAGTGTTCAGAGAGATAGGACGGATGCTCTTTTTTAACGTTCCCGCAGTGCTTTTGCAGGACTAGATGGGGGAGTATCTGGAAGAAAAGATGTTTCTGTTACCGAGGATACCTTTATCGACATACAGGCTCCAGTTTAATTACCGGTTCAGGTTTCCCGACGCCAGGGAGATAATAAATTATCTTCATGATCTCGGTATAAGCGACATTTATGCTTCTCCTTATTTCAGGGCGAAGGGAGGCAGCCTCCACGGTTATGATATCGTTGATCACGGCGAACTGAATCCCGAGATAGTAACCGGAGATGAATACAATGAATTAAGCGATGAACTCAGGAAATACGGTATGGGACAGATACTTGATATCGTTCCGAACCATATGTGCATAGAAAGTAAAGAAAATATATGGTGGATGGATATACTCGAAAACGGTCCTGCTTCAATTTATGCCGGATATTTTGACATTGACTGGGAACCCGTAAAAAAGGAACTCAAGGACAGGATTCTGATTCCCATCCTGGGCGACCAGTATGGGAATGTCCTCGAGAGGCAGGAGCTGCGGCTGGTCTTCGAGAAAGGCCGGTTCTCCGTGCTCTATTACGATAAACAGTTTCCTGTGAATCCCGATACGTATATTAATATCCTGAAATATCGCCTTGAGAGTCTGGAGAAGATTCTGTCATCGGATAATCGGCATTATATCGAGTTTTTGAGTATTATCGCGTCGATTATTAATCTGCCGCGTTATACTGAAAAAGATCCTGAGAAAATCGCGGTGAGATATCGCGACAAAGAGATTATAAAAGAAAGATTGATGAAACTTGCCGATGTAAGCCATGAAATACGGGCCTTCATCGCTGAAAATGTCAGGATATTTAATGGTGTTACAGGCGATGGAAGGAGTTTTGGACTTCTTGATGAACTCTTAAGCAGACAGGTATTCAGACTGTCTTTCTGGCGCGTTGCAACGGAAGAGATAAACTACAGAAGATTCTTTGATATTAATAACCTCGGGGCTATAAAGATAGAAGTTCCGGCTGTTTTTAAAGAGACCCATAAGCTTGTAATGAAATTTATCGAGGAAGGCAGAATAACGGGCCTGAGGGTTGATCACCCTGACGGGTTGTACGATCCTTCTCAATATTTTGAACAGTTGCAGTATAGCTGTTTTTTACATCTGAGACGTGGTTTTGTCAGGAGACTGGAGAGCGAACTGCCGGCGTCTCCCGGACCGGATGAGCTGGAGGCCGAAATAACCGGGCAGTACCATAAAATATTATCCGCTGAACCGCAATACAAGCCTTTTTATATTGTCGGTGAAAAGATTCTGATCAAGGGCGAAAGGATGCCCGAGGAATGGCCGATATTCAGCACCACCGGCTATGTTTTTTTAAACACGCTGAACGGTATATTCGTGGATACCAGGAATATAAAGGCGTTTGATGACATATACGGCAGATTTATCAGGGCCAGGCCGAATTATCATGTCATCGCTTATGAAAAGAAAAAGTTGATAATGCAGGTCTCGATGTCAAGCGAGGTCAATACACTGGGACATTACCTGAACGGCATATCGGAGAAAAACAGACATACAAGGGATTTCACACTGAACAGTCTGACTAAAGCCCTGGTGGAGGTCATCGCGTTCTTTCCGGTATACAGGACGTACATAAATACATATACGGTAAAAGACAGGGACCGCCAGTATATAGAACTCGCCGTGACAAAGGCTAAGAGACATAATACCGTAATCAGCGGATCGATATTCGATTTTATAAAAGATCTGCTTCTGCTCAGATTTCCGGATGTTTTTGAAGATGCCGATAAAAAAGAATGGCTGGATTTTGTTATGAGATTTCAGCAGATAACGGGTTCCATCATGGCTAAGGGGCTTGAAGACACGGTCTTTTATGTGTACAACCGGCTGGTTTCACTTAACGAAGTGGGTGGAATGCCTGAGAGGTTCGGGATATCTCTGGAGACCTTTCATGGACAGAACATAGAGAGAATTAAATTCTGGCCCCATGCCCTTATCGCATCGTCTACGCATGACACCAAGAGGAGTGAAGATGTAAGGGCGCGGATAAACGTGCTTTCAGAGATCCCGCAGGAATGGAAGCGACAACTGGCGACCTGGAGCAGGATTAACAGGAAAAAGAAAGTCGTTGTAGACGGACGGAATGTGCCCGACCGGAACGAGGAATATTTTCTGTATCAGACACTGATCGGTATCTGGCCCGTGGTCCCGATGGATGGAGCCGGATACGAAACCTTCCTGGAAAGAATCAAATCCTATATGATAAAAGCGGTAAGGGAGGCAAAGCTCAACACGAGCTGGATAAACCAGAACGCTATCTATGAAGAAGCATTGGTGATCTTTATAAATGCTATTCTCAATAATAATCCGGAAAACCATTTTCTTAAACATTTCATCCCCTTTCAGAAAAAAGTCTCTCAATACGGCATGTACAATTCCCTTTCACAGACATTGCTCAGGATTGCATCTCCCGGTGTTCCGGATTTTTATCAGGGCGCCGAGTTATGGGACTTTAGTCTTGTTGATCCCGATAACCGTATGCCTGTTGATTATAATCTGAGAAAACAGACGCTTCAGGAGATAAAAGAGCGTGAGAGGACAACCGGGCTATCCAGACTTTCGGCAGACCTGACACTGAATAAGGAGAATGGCATGATAAAACAGTATATTATATATAAGGCCCTGAATTTCCGGAAAGCACAAAGGGCGTTGTTTGAAAGAGGGGAATATATAACCCTTGAAGTGTATGGAAAAAGGGCCGGGAATATCTGTGCTTTTGCCAGAAGGTTTAACGGCAGAAATATAATTGTGGCGGTCCCGAGGTTTTCAACGGAGCTTGTCGCGAATCCGGCGGATCCGCCTTTTGGTGACGATGTATGGCTCGACTCTTCGATAGCCGTACCCTTTACGGAATCCGGCGTGAAATATCGCAATATCTTTACCGGTGAGACAGTAAATATTGAAGAGAATAATGGGACCAGACTGATACGATTGTCGGAGATGTTCCGGAATTCACCCGTAGCTCTTATGGAAAGCATCGATGAAAAAGCGTCCGAATGAATAGCATTGTCCTCAGAAAAGAGATTCAGAAAAAAATCGATCAGATTAAAGAGGCTGATATTCTTGTCGGTATTCCCAGTTACAACAACGCTCGAACCATCGGTCATGTTGTAAAAGCCGTTCAGGCCGGCTTCGCCAAGTATTTTCCGGACAGTAAGGCTGTGCTGGTTAATTCGGACGGAGGATCTACCGACGGTACGGTTGAGGCGGTCCAGAATACAGGAATCGAAGACTATCAGTCGATTGTTTTTACTTACAGAACGGAGCCTGTTCTGAAAATCGCAACGCCATACCAGGGAATACCCGGGAAGGGGAGCGCCTTCAGGACGATATTCGAGATAGCCGAAGCGCTGAGCGTCAGGGCTTGCGCAGTTGTGGACTCCGACCTGCGAAGTATTACCCCCGAATGGATTGAACTGCTTCTTAAGCCTATAGTTGAAGAAAACTTTGACTATG
This sequence comes from Nitrospirota bacterium, assembly GCA_035873255.1. Classification (GTDB taxonomy): domain Bacteria; phylum Nitrospirota; class Thermodesulfovibrionia; order Thermodesulfovibrionales; family UBA6898; genus JAJRYC01. The sequence continues at coordinate 838 of JAYWMP010000084.1, read as the reverse complement.
TCGCTCCGCTTTATCACAGGCATAAATATGACGGGACGATTACAAACAACGTTATATATCCGCTGACGCGTTCGTTATATGGCAAGAGAGTAAGACAGCCCATAGGCGGGGATTTCGGCTTTTCAGGCAGACTGGCGAACTTTTATCTCACAAAAGACGTATGGGAGACCGATGTCGCAAAATATGGAATTGATATATGGATGACCACGACCGCGATCGCCAATGATTTCAAAGTCTGTCAATCTTTTCTTGGCGCAAAGATACATGATCCCAAAGACCCTGGAGCCGATTTAAGCGCCATGCTCAATCAGGTTGTTGGCGCCGCATTTGATCTGTTGGAGACATACACGGACATATGGAAGGGAGTAACCGGTTCCGGGGCGGTCCCGACTTTCGGCTTTCAATATGCTGTCGGACTTGATCCCATTACGGTTAACCTGGACAGGATGATTGAAAGGTTCAGGCTGGGGGTCAGGGAATTGTCGGATATATGGAAAGAGATTTTTCCGAAAGAAATTATGGATTTTCTGCGTGGAGTTGACACGGCGCGGGATAAATTCTATATCCCGGATGAGATATGGGTGGAGATTATCTATCTGTTCGCCCTTGCGTTCAATAAAAAGGCGCTTAACAGAATACATCTTCTGAAATCCCTTACGCCGCTTTATATTGGCAGAATCGCTTCGTTCGTGATAGAGACCTGGAACAGTGACGCTGCCGAGGTGGAATCAAAGATCGAGAAGTTATGCGTGATTTTTGAGGATAAAAAACCTCTGCTTATAAAAAACTGGATTTAATGAAAAGGGGGCGGTTATGAATATTTTTCAGAGAGTGATAA
>JAYWMP010000077.1:0-5353 GCA_035873255.1 Nitrospirota bacterium | reverse complement strand
AACTCCCCGGTGTCCAGTCAAATATGTGGAACATGGTAAGTTTATTAAAGGGTGGTAAGGGGGGATTTGGAGAGGTTGGGGGAAGAGAGGAACCCCAAATTGCCCCCCCCGATTACACGAGGTCTATTTATGATAGTGCATATTACCTTCAGCGTGATTGTAATCTGCTGGATATAAATTCCCGGAGGATCGAAATGGCCTTTCCGATCTCATCTGTTCGCGGCAACGATCCTATGATTTTTTTTATATGGTCTCTTTTTTCCAGCAATCTGAATGATGCCCTGAAATTAAGGTCATAAATCCATGAAAGCTGCATAAGTTTGAAGTCATTAAGAGTTTCGAGGCTCGCCAGTGTTACCAGTTTTTTTTCTTTGAGACATAACAGCGCTGTTTCGGAATAATCCGGTGTGTCAGGCAGGCCCAGGCCGACAGCCGAGGCGCGCTCCATAACGGGCCCTTCATAATATTCCGCGAACACACGCCATATATCGAGCTTGTCGGCGTCACGAATTAACTTCAGGAAGAAAATATGTTCCGGATTGTGAAGCATGGGCATGTCAAGGGCATTATGAAACCTTACCGCGTTGATTACCAGCTCCTTTTCGTCTCCGGAAAGGTTCCGGAGAACACCTTCTTTTTTCAGTATCTGCGCACCGAGACGACCGTGATTTACGGAAATGCTGTCTCTGAAGGTTTTGTATTTTGCGTATTGCCGGAATCTGCCGAGGTCGTGAAAAAGCGCTACGGTCTCGGCCAGCACAAGCTTCCCGGGGTCTGGAGACTCTTCTCCAGCGATCTCTATTATATTCTCACATACATTGTATGTGTGACACACCTTGAGGAGGATATTCTTCTGATCTTCAGCATCGTCTGAATAAAAAGACATGCAGTAATCAGAAAACCAGTTTTTCAGGTTATGCAGCTCGGCGATATTCATTTTACTCCTGTTATTTTACCTTTTTTCTTATCGATAATTAAATGAGGAAAGAGTAATTTTCAGAACCATCCTGTATACTATACGTGGCCGTCACGGGAGCAGAGGTGAAAGCTCCGGATGAATGCCGAAGGTCTGTTTATGAAAATTATTTTTTAAGGGTTGACCTCATGAAAAACAGTACGCCGCACACGGCGCCAAAATATATTATTTACGTTTTTTTTGTAGTCGGACTTCTTTCGGCTGTTGCGTTCAGGGCTATAATAGTGTTTCAGCATATTGAGCCCCGATGGGTCAGGCCGGTCTGGTATATCGGCGTAGTCGGATACTTTATATTTTTCCTTTACCGATACATAATCACAAAAAAGCGGAAGAAGGCGATTGAAGATTTTCAGCTGATAGAAAAGGTTAAGGCCAACGCCTGCCTGAAAGAGGAAGACAGGGACATAGTATTGTTTCTCCTGTCGTCCATAAGGTATTCTCCCGAGGACATCAACTACGCGGTTATATTTATATTGTCGGTACTAGCGATTATCGCGGACCTTGCCCTGACTGCGATAAAATAGACTGCCGTTGCATGCTGAACTGGAATCAATCAAGTACACTAGCCGTCCGGAAAAAGTGGTGCCGGTGGAGAGAATTGAACTCTCACGGGGTCGCCCCCACCGGATTTTGAGTCCGGCGCGTCTGCCAGTTCCACCACACCGGCACTATCAGACAGCGTTATAGTATACACAATTTTTCTATTATTGTGATTTTCAAGGTCCAGGACGAGGGTGAATAATCCGGACTAAATGCTCTTCCCCATGCTGAGCGCCTTGCCTATGGCGGGAATAAAATCTTTTTTTCTGGAGAGAACACCGGGTAAAAAGCATGTGTCTCCTTCTACCTTGACGTTGAACGCCTTCTCGATCATCCATTTTTCCCCTTTTACGAGAACACGCTCATGAGAAGCGCTGAGTGGATTTGTGACGAGTAACGCCGTCAGATCATAGTTGTTGGTGATTCTCAGCCGTTCCAGTTCATCCAGCATCTCCTCGACCCTGATATCGATTTCACTACAGTCGAGGACCATCATCTGACTGATCCCGAGTTTTTTGTCGTTTATCAGGAACTCCTTGAAGTCGGCGGCTATAAGTTCAGCCGCGCTCCTGCCCTCGATATTTATGCTGGCGTGGAGGAGTTCGCGACCGTATTCCGTAATCGGGACCCCTGCCAGTTTCGCCAGGTACTCCGCTGCGTCACGGTCACGGTCCGTTGTGGTCGAAAGAGAGAGCAAAAGAGTGTCGGAAAGAATCCCGGACAAAAGCAGTCCCGCGATCTCTGCCGGTATGTTCACCTGGTGAAGAAACATAATTCCGGCCACCACGGTGCAGGTGCTTCCAATCGGGTCATTGTATACATATATTGGCGCCACGGTGGAGATGTCTCCCACCCGATGGTGATCGATAATCTCCAGGATCTCGGCTTCTTCAATGTTATCAACAGCCTGTGAAATTTCATTGTGATCGACCAGTATCGCCTTTTTTCGCACCGGGCTGAGAAGATTCGTCCGTGTAATAAACGCGATCAGACGATTATCACTGTCTGCGACGATTGCGGAACGGTATTCTGATTCGACAATCTTCTGTCTGAGGTCGGAGATGGAAGTATAGAATCCCAGAGTCGGACATTCAGTATACATGATAGCCTCCACGGGTTCGGACATGGTCATGAGCTGAACTATTGCGAAGGCTATATGATGAGACGATATGATAAGCGTTCCATGTTCTTCGGCTGCAGATATAATATCGCTGCCAACAGGGAGTCCATCGGAAACAATCAGTGTCGAGCATCCCGAAAGGATCAGGTCCATCTGGATATCATGCTGGTCGCCGATTATAACGATGTCTCCTGGCTGAACGCGGTTCAGTATCGTTCCTTTCTGCATTGAGGCTATAAAAATTCTGCCGCGCAGATAATCCATCTTTCCGGTATTGCTGACAACCCGTCCCTCGATCGTTTTTGTGAGAATATCGAGCGAAATCGGGGCGTTTGACAGGTCGGTAAACCCCACGCTATTCAAATAATGCTCGGCAATGTCCTTAAGTCCTACAATGCCCGCCACGCGGCCCCTCTCGTCTACAACAGGGACGGTTCGCACCCCTTTTTCCCGCATGAGAAGGACAAGGGACTGAATCGAATCGCGAGTATTGACGGTGATCGGTTTTTTTAATTTCAGGTCACTGACTGTTGCGGCAAGGCTCTCTATCACGTTGGGCACCGGCACCCCGAATTTTTTAAGAACAAATCCTGTCTCGTCATTAATCTTTCCGGCCCTTGCAGGGGAAAAGAGGAACCTTTTGTCAGTCAGGTTTTTGAAATGCGCGTAGGCGATGGCGGAGCATACCGAATCCGTGTCGGGATTTCTGTGTCCGATAACATATACTATATTTGTCTGTTCAGTTGGCATGTCTCTTTGACCTTTTTTTAATATCTGGATTCTGTTTAATAATTTACCTCTGGTGCATTTCGATGAAATTGCCTATGGAGCGGTCATATGTTTTTTCATAGTCGCTGTTAAAAAAGCAGGCCGGCAGTTCGCCGTTTTTCCCGTGATAGCGCACGCACTCGCAACATTTATATTTTCTGGGGCAGGGCTCATAAGTACAGTTGCACATCGCCTTGTTTTTATCTGAAATACATTCCATGAATAATCTCCTTTTTTATTTTCCTATACAGAAATCGCTGAATATTTTATCGAGAATATCTTCACGGGTGACCGCGCCTGTTATCTCGCCTATATTGTCGAGGGCGTCCCTGAGTTCAATCGTAAAAATCTCAAGTGGCTCGCCGCCTGATAAAATCTTCACCGCTCTGGAGAGAGCTGAAGATGATCTGTCGAGCGACATCTTGTGCCGAATGTTAGTGACGAGGGTCCCTTCTCTTCCCTCTTTCCAGTTCTTCAGGTTAGTGTTAAATATAACAGATTTTAACTCCTCAAGTCCTCCGCCAGACGACACGGACATCCGCAGGTATTGTTTACCCGACTCCTTTATAATGTCAAGAGGGATTTTCAGCGGCAGGTCGGACTTGTTAACCGCGATCACCGCGTTTTTGGCGCTGATCATATCCAGGAGATCGGAATCGTCTTTTTGCAAGGCCTCTCCGCCGTCGAACATCGCAATTATGAAGTCGGCATTCTCCAGGACATCCAGACTTCTTCTGATGCCTTCCTGCTCGATCCCGTCGTCGGAGCTTCTTATCCCGGCGGTATCCATTATCCTGACAGGCAGTCCGTTTATGTTGATCAGGTCCTCAATCACATCTCTGGTCGTTCCAGGGAATTCAGTCACGATCGCCCGGTCTTTTTTTAGCAGCGCGTTCAGCAGGGAGGATTTGCCGACATTCGGTCGTCCCACAATCGCAGTCGACAGGCCTTCCCTGAATAACCGCGCTTCCTGAAAAGTTCCGGATAACAGATCTATTTCCCGTTGTATCCCGTTTAATTGTCCTGTTATCTTTTCAGATGTCCCGGGTTCGATCCCGTCGTCGGGGAAATCCATATGCGCTTCCGTGGTGGCCAGGATATCGATTAAGACGTTTCTGATCCGGTCGAGTTTTTCCGACAGATCGCCCTTCAGCTGGAGCATGGCGATTTTCAGGCTTTCCTCTGTTGTCGCCTTGATAAGGTCGAGGACCGCCTCTGCCTGGGTAAGTCTGATCCTGCCATTTAAAAACGCCCTCTTTGTGAATTCGCCCGGCTCGGCCAGCCGTGCTCCATTTTCAATAGCAAGCTCGAGAATCCTTTTAACGGAGATCATTCCACCGTGGCAGTTAATCTCAACCACATCTTCTTTTGTATAAGAATTAGGCGATAGCATGACCGAAACAAGCACCTCTTCAATTATACCGCCGTCTGATGTATTGATTATATTACCGAGCAGCATGGAATGAGACTTTGCTCCGGATAGTTTGTCCCTGTTTTTCGGGACGAAGATTTTTTGGCCGATCCCGATAGCATCGGGGCCGCTGAGTCTTACGATGCCGATGCCTCCCTGTCCGACAGGGGTGGAGATGGCCACTATGGTGTCATCAATAAAAACCATTTCCTGAAAATGAGATGACTTATTAGTCCTAGGCAGACTCTTTTGCAACTTTTCTATTATTGAAGAACTGCTGTGTAATCCCGAGGATATTGTTTACAAGCCAGTATAAGACCAGCCCGGACGCGAAATTCAGAAACAGGAATGTGAAAATGACCGGCATCAACATCATCAGTTTCGCCTGCTTCGGATCCATCCCGGAAGGGGTCATCTTCTGCTGAATGACCATTGTTATACCCATTACAATCGGCAATATATACAATGGATCCTTTGCGGAAAGATCGGTTATCCAGAAAATGAAAGGCGCTCCCCGCAGCTCAATCGATACAAGGAG
>JAYWMP010000027.1:0-5025 GCA_035873255.1 Nitrospirota bacterium | reverse complement strand
TATAACTTCAGATCGAATTGAAAGTAGAAAATTTATGGCAAAGAAAGACTATTATTTTACTTCTGAGTCTATTACGGAAGGCCATCCTGATAAAATAGCCGACCAGATTTCAGATTCAATACTCGACGCGATACTGGCCCAGGATCCTATTGCTAGAGTAGCCTGTGAAACTCTCGTTACAACAGGACTTGCTTTTGTCTCTGGTGAGATTTCCACGTCATGTTATGTTCACATCCCCGACATCGTCAGGGAAACGATTAAGGATATAGGATATACAAGGGCAAAATACGGTTTTGACTATGAAACATGCGCGGTGATTACCTCTATCGACCATCAGTCGACCGACATAGCAATGGGAGTAGATACCGGTGGCGCGGGCGACCAGGGACTTATGTTCGGCTTCGCGTGCAATGAAACTCCGGAGTTAATGCCCCTGCCTATTATGCTCGCGCATAAACTTGCGATGCGCCTCTCTGAAGTCAGAAAGAAAGATATTCTTGGATATCTCAGACCTGACGGCAAGACACAGGTGACGATCGAATATCAGAACGCCAAACCAGTGAGGATCGATACTATCGTTGTCTCTTCACAGCACAGTCCTGACATTACGCTGAAGGAGATGAAGGAAGATATTATCGAGAAGGTGATAAAGCCTATTCTTCCCATGGAACTTCTTAACGAAGAGAATATTAAATATTATATTAATCCCACTGGACGCTTTGTTGTTGGAGGGCCCATGGGCGATACCGGCCTGACCGGCAGGAAGATAATAGTCGACAGTTATGGAGGCGTCGGCAGCCACGGCGGCGGATGTTTTTCAGGGAAAGATCCGACAAAGGTCGACCGCTCGGGTGCTTATATCTCAAGGTATATTGCAAAAAATATTGTTGCCGCTGGTATTGCCGACCGGGCGGAAGTTCAGATCGCCTATGCGATCGGTGTGCCGGAACCCGTGTCCATTCTCGTTGATACATATGAGACAGGAAAGATACCCGAAGATAAAATCGTAAAGATTGTGCGGGATAATTTTGATTTGACGCCGAAGGGAATAATTGAACATCTGAACCTGAGAAGGCCTATATACAGGAAGACCGCCGCGTACGGTCATTTCGGCAAAAATGACCCTGACTTTACATGGGAAGCAACTGACAAGGCGGAAAAATTACGGAAAGACGCCGGTCTTTAAAGAATTTCGTACGATCGGCTCTGATCTGAATCCTCAGGCGTTTTGTTGGGCGCGTAGGAGCTCTTGGACAGTACGGCATCTGGCGGGTTATTGACGGGAGGTTCCATGGCGAGTGTCATATCGGTTAATATCAGTGATAAAAAGGGCATGAGAAAAAGGCCGGTTGGCGAGGCCCTCTTAAAGGTCGATTACGGCATTGATGGCGACGCTCACGCGTCTTCGGAATGGCACAGGCAGGTGAGCCTTCTTGCGATGGAAAGCATCGGGAAGATGCGGAAGCTGGGCCTTAGTGTTTCCCCCGGTGATTTTGCCGAGAACATAACAACTGAGGGTATAGACCTTTGTGATCTCCCGGTTGGTACAAGGCTGCTGATAGAAGATTCCGAGATAGAGATAAGCCAAATAGGAAAAGTCTGTCATCAAAGATGTGCGATATATGATCAGGCGGGAGATTGCGTGATGCCGAAAGAAGGGGTCTTTGTCAGGGTGATAAAGGGCGGCAGGATCAGAAAAGGCGATAAAATAGAAGTCAAAAGTGAAAAATGTTGAAATTATCCGGGCCTTGCCGGGAAGGCGGCCCCGGAAGATTTTCCCGTGTGACCGGGTGATTGCAAAATGATTGAGGTAGCTGTTTTGACATTAAGCGATAAAGGCTCCCGCGGAGAACGTGAAGACCTTGGCGGTCCGCTCGTGAAAGAACTTATGCGAAGGATTAATGCCGACGTCAAGTATTATGAAATCCTGCCCGATGAGAAGGATTTGATTAAAGAGAAACTGATAGATTACAGCCGTAAGGTTGATCTCATTGTAACGACCGGGGGCACCGGTCTTTCCCCCAGGGACGTAACACCTGATGCGACACTCGAAGTAATCGAGAGGGAAATTCCGGGAATTGCGGAAGCGATGAGGTCCGAGGGCATTAAAAATACTAAAAGGGCGATGCTTTCGAGGTCTGTCGCAGGTATAAGGGGAAACGCTCTTATAATAAACCTGCCGGGTAGTCCCAGGGCATTAAAAGAGGGCCTTGAGGCGGTGCTGGATGTAATTCATCATGCCGTTGAGAAGATTCAGGGCGACACGGAGGATTGTGCTGTATGAGTGAGTTTTTTAATACTTTTCCTTTTGTCGGAGCACTACTGGCCGGAATATTCTCTTTCCTTTCACCTTGTGTTCTTCCCCTTGTGCCATCCTATCTGTCATATATAACGGGTGTTTCGTTTGAGGATCTCAAGGGAGGCGCCGACAGTAAAAGGATCCGCTTTCTTACATTAACCAATTCCCTGGCGTTCGTCTTCGGTTTCTCACTGATTTTTATTATGCTCGGTGCTTCTTCGTCAGTGATCGGCGGCTTCCTGTTCGAATATCAGGATAGTATAAGGATCATCGGGGGTATCCTCATTATCTTCTTCGGAGTATTTGTCGCTGGGTTTATCAGGCTGGATTTTCTGACGAAAGAGAGAAAATTTCATGTTAGTGGGAAACCCGCCGGTTATATGGGGTCATTTCTTATCGGTATAACCTTTGCCGCAGCCTGGACGCCATGTATAGGCCCTATTCTCGGCTCCATCCTGTTATATGCCGGTTCCAAGGGCTCTGCCGCCTATGGCTTAAAACTACTGGCGGTTTATTCTCTGGGCCTTGCCTTGCCTTTTCTGATGGCGTCTTTCGGATTTAACTCGTTTCTGAGTTATTCGACAAAAATACGTGTGTATATGAGAGGCATTATGATGGCGAGCGGCGTTGTTCTGATTATGTTCGGCCTTCTTCTTCTGACCGATAATGTTCGCCGCCTGACTTCCATGGTTCCCGACCTTGGCATCAGTTTCTGAGCATTCCGGATATGGTACACTGTATCTGATATTAAATAGAGTCTGTTCATAAACTGCTATTTTAAATTTTTTATCATGCCCGAAGTCAGTAATCGGGCATCCAGAAGGCATTGAAAACACTGGATTCTCGATGTAAGTCTTTGCTAGAGTCGCTTCGACCGGCTTAAGGACTGCCGGAATGACAGATAAAGAGGCTGAGTTTATGGACAGACACTAAATAACAGCTGAAAGCCTCTTATGATTTTTTTATGCGACAGAGTGAGTTAATAGTGGAAATACCCCGGGGGCCCGTCCATGCGCGGAAATATCTCTAATCCCCAGTCAATAACATCACCCATCCGGTTATCATATGCCGTCATTTAGACGATTATTCTTCTCTTTTATCAAGCTCGGACTTACGGCCTTTGGCGGGCCTGTGATGGTGGCCTACATAAAAGAACTTTCGGTGAAACGCAATAAATGGCTTGATGAGGGGACGTTTAACGAGGGTATTGTGCTCTGCCAGTCGATACCAGGAGCAACCGCCATGCAGATGGCTGCCTATGTAGGACTTCGCGCCGGTGGGATCAGGGGAGCATTATCGGCATACATCGGCTTTGGATTACCCGCGTTTGTCCTGATGATGATCTTCTCGGCGTTATACGTCAGTTCACATGATCTTCCGAAGGTGATGGCCCTTTTCAGCGGTCTTCAGGTGATGGTGATCGCCATCATAGCAAGCGCCACCTATTCATTCAGCAGGGAAATACTCAGGAATTACAGGCATGCGTTTCTTGCCGTCGCGGCCGCGCTCCTGTTCTGGTCCGGCGTGAGCCCGTTTCTTGTTATTGCAGGGGCCGCGCTGACAGGCGTATTCCTGTTCAAATATGAAATTTGTGAGCCCTGTCCAATTCGGCGTGTTGAAAGCCATGGACCGGTACTGAAAAAAATCGCGGTCTTATCAGGTCTGGTTGTGTTCGGACTTGCGGCGCTCTTTTTTTATGATGTCAGACTCCTGAAACTGGCGCTATTGATGTTCAAGGTTGACATTTTTGCCTTTGGCGGCGGTTTTGCTTCGCTGCCGTTAATGCTCCATGAAGTAGTGGATGCGCGGGCATGGATGGACAGCAGGACATTTATGGACGGTATCGCATTGGGTCAGGTCACCCCTGGGCCTATTGTCATTACTTCGACATTCATAGGGTATCTGGTATATGGTTTTTGGGGCGGGGTAACAGGCACGATCGCTATATTTACGCCTTCTTTTCTTATGCTGGTTTTCGCAACTCCTTTTTTCGACAGGCTGAAGTCGTCAGTTTTTTTTCTGCGTGCGACAAAGGGCATACTTGCCTCCTTTGCGGGGCTCCTCCTGTTTGTGACGGTCAAATTCTCATCGGATGTAACCTGGGATTTTATGAGGCTACTCCTGCTGTCGGTCTCCCTTACCGCGCTGCTCCGGAAGGTTGATATATTATACGTAGTTCTGGCGGGGGCCGCCCTGTCAGTAATCATGTTCTAGCCGTGATTGTCCGGATCAAAAGTGTTCATTTTTAATTCCTAATTGACATTATATATGAAAGAGTGTATAAGGATAAACAGGTGTATAAATCAGAATCGGAAAGGAGATTAAGAGATGCCTAGATATGTGGTATTGAGCACGCTGACGGATGAGGGAAGAAAGACGATAAAGGACAATCCGAAGCGTATTATGGAAGTTAACAAGGAACTCGTAAAAATGGGAATAAAGGTGAAGGACCAATACGCTGTTCTGGGTCCGTATGATTTTGTCAGTATTGTTGAAGCGGAGGATAATGACGCCATCATGAAGATGTCGGTTGAACTCGGGGCCAGAGGGTCTGTACAACTTCTGACACTGGCGGCGATTCCTGTTTCGGACTTTGTCAAAAAGCTGAAATGAATTAAACGAAATAATAAATATGACATTTAAAGAATTTAATAACTTATCCAAAGAAGATACTTTTTTAGCTTTAGAAAAATGCTGTGTTTCAAAAACATGGATTTCTAAAATGG
>JAYWMP010000194.1:0-2862 GCA_035873255.1 Nitrospirota bacterium | reverse complement strand
GAAAAAGATACCGGGCTGAATATGCAGTTTAACGGAAAATCTTTTATCGAGGGATTGAAGATAGTCAATAAAAAGGATGGTAATATGGACTGGGTGCTGACGGCGAAAAGGGCTGATATTACCGAAAAAGGAGAAAACGTGCGGTTAAGCGCTATAGAAATGACGCTGGCGGACAATGGGATAACCATATACGCCGACAACGGAGTCTATCATCCTGACAGCAAAAACCTGACTGTTGACGGCAGGGTTACGGCAAGGATGGATGACGTTTCAATAACAACCGAAGACATTGAACTCGACAGCCGCGCCGGTATCATAAAAACAGAAAATCCGGTAATAGTACGGGGCAACAACTTCAGTCTGCGGGGCAGGGGCATAGAAATCCGCAATGCCGACCAGAGAGTGAGGATACTGAGCAATGTTAAAGCGACTTTTAATAATTAGTCTTCTGTTTACAGCAATTTCCCCATTGCATTCATTCGCCGAAGGAACTAAACCCGGGTTAAAGGGTTCTATTGTTGTGACCTCGGAGACACTTGTGACCGACAACAGGGCCCATACCGCTATTTTCGAAAAAAATGTTGTCGCAAAATCAGCCGGCATGACCCTCTATGCCGACAAAATGATAGTTTATTATAAGGAAGACAGTGGCGATGTTACTAAAATAGAGGCGACCGGAGACGTAAAGCTGGAGAAGGATGCAAAATTAATAATCGCCCGGAGGGCCACGTATTATACCGATAAGTCCGAAGTGGTTTTCGCCGGTGATCCACGCGCTATAGATGGCAAGAACGTGGTTACCGGCACAAAAATGACCTATTTTATAAACGAAGACCGTTTTAGCGTAGTTAACAGCAGGGTATTTCTGAAAGCCGCGAAGGATAAATAAATGCATCTTCTTGAAGTCAGGGGCCTGCGCAAGTCATACGGTAAAAAAATTGTTCTGAAGAACATAGATCTTCATGTCACGACAGGCGAGATCGTGGGGCTTCTCGGGCCCAATGGCGCCGGAAAGACAACAACATTTTATGCCATGCTCGGGCTTAAAATGCCTGATCACGGCAGTATTTATCTCGACAAAAAAGATATAAGCCATCTGCCGATGTACCGGCGGGCGTTGATGGGCATAAGTTATCTGCCACAGGAACCCTCGATATTCAGAAAGCTCTCGGTTGAAGACAACCTCAGGGCCGTGCTCGAGATCAAGGGTCTTGCAAGGGAAGAAATCGAGATCAGGGTCGGGCATCTACTACATGAATTCAGACTGGAAGAGTTCGCAAATAGAAATGGATACAGGCTTTCCGGTGGAGAGAGAAGGCGCGTGGAGATAGCGAGAGCGCTTGCTACCGGACCTACTTTCATCCTCTTTGACGAGCCGTTCGCCGGCATAGATCCCATCGCTATTATTGAACTGAAAAAGATGTTTGTCTATCTCAGGGAAAAGGGGCTTGGCATAGTTATTACGGACCATAATGTCAGGGATACGCTTTCGATAACCGACAGGGCCTATATAATAAACAATGGTGAAATCCTGGATGAAGGCAGCCCGGAAAAACTGGTATCGGCCCAAAAAGTAAAAGAGGCTTATCTTGGTGAGGAGTTCAGTTTATAAATGGCCCTTGAAAACCGTCTTGAGTTAAGGCTTTCACAAAAGCTGGTATTGACGCCGCAGCTTCAGATGGCGATCAAACTGCTGCATATGCCTCTGCTGGAACTGTCCCAGACACTTACGCAGGAGATGGTGGAAAACCCCCTGCTGGAAGAGTCAATGGATGCTACGACGACATCGGAAGAGCTCACTCCCGAAGAAAAAGAATCTGTCGATACATACAGTGAAAACGATTATGATGACACGGAGATGCCCCTTGAGGACATGATGAACTTTGTATCGTCCGATTATTTTGAAGAAAGAGGTTCCGACGGAAGGGACCTGGGGTATTTCACTCCCGGAAATGTGACCCTGCCTTCTTTTGAATATTTCCTGAGCAATGCAACCAGCCTGATTGATCACCTTGAATGGCAGCTCCGTCTCTCAAAAGAAGACGAACAAACCAGGTCCGCCGGAGAAATAATAATCGGCAATATAGATGAAAACGGATATCTTAGAATTTCAAATGAAGAAATACAGTCGCTCTCGGACACCGACGCTGAAACTTCCGAAAGAGCGCTCAGACTGGTTCAGAGCTTTGATCCGCCCGGTGTCGCCGCGAGAAAAATAGAGGAATGCCTTCACCTGCAGCTGGGCTTGCTCGGGCTTCAGGGAACTCTTGTCGACAATATAGTTCTGAACAATCTGGAGATGCTGGCCAAAAAGAAATATGTTCAACTGGCAAGACAATACAACGTACCGCTTGAGGATATCATATCGGCAACCGGAATCATAGAGGGACTCGAGCCGAAGCCGGGCAGAAACTTCCTGTCTTCGGCGATTAACTACGTAATTCCGGACGTCTATATTGTACGAACGGACACAGGCTATCAGATAATCCTGAATGACGAAGGAATGCCGAAATTAAGGATCAGTAATTATTACCAGAAACTCCTGAACCAGAAAAACAACATGGAAAAAGAAGACAGGCATTTCCTGGAAGAAAAACTCCGCTCGGCCATCTGGCTGCTGAAAAGCCTGTCCCAGAGAAACAAAACTATTTACAGAGTGACCGAAAGCATCCTGAACTTTCAGAAAGATTTCTTTGACCGGGACATTAATTATTTAAAACCCATGAACCTCAAAGACGTTGCGCTGGAACTGGGTCTTCATGAAAGCACCATCAGCAGGGTGACATCAAATAAATATCTCTCCTGCGCCCATGGAATCTACTGCTTTAAATTTTTCTTCAGCAACACGATATCGAGTGATTC
>JAYWMP010000129.1:0-9002 GCA_035873255.1 Nitrospirota bacterium | reverse complement strand
GTAGCCTCCTATTGATAATAATTTAACATATCAAGGATTAAAATTCACTGATATATTATGATTACGTTAACGGGTCTTTTACGCCCGCCCCGGCAAAGCCCTTCGCCCGGAATCTGCAGCTGTCACATAATCCGCACGGCGCGTAACCGGACTTCCGCCCTTTAACCTGCGTTCGCTGCGGATCATAACAGCTCCAGGTCAGAGAATAGTCAAGGCCGAGTTCAATACCCTTCCGGATTATCCCGGCTTTTTTCATAGAGATAAGAGGCGCATTTATCCTGAATCCAAGCCGTCCTTCAACTGATGCCTTTGTCGCCAGGTTCGCCATTGATTCAAAAGCCTTCAGATACTCAGGCCTGCAGTCGGGATAGCCGCTGTAGTCTATCGCGTTAGCCCCTATAAAGATATCCCCGGCTGAGAGCACTTCGGCCCAGGCCAGAGCAAAAGACAGGAATATAGTGTTGCGGGCTGGAACATAAGTAACAGGGATGGGCAGACCGGATCCAGGCGATTTCCCGCCATTGACTGAAGCTCCAGGTCCATTCTCCCTTACTCCTGGACTGTTGTCCTCTTTGGGTACTTCCAAATCGGAGGTAAGGGCCGAGCCGCCTATATCTCTAAGATCAAAATCAACCACAAGATGTTTCCGGACGCAAAAAGATTCGGCGACTGATTTCGCGGATTCAAGCTCCCTTGCGTGCTTCTGGCCGTAGTCAAAGGTTATTGCATAAAGCTCATAACCATCCGCATTTGCAATAGCCAGAACCGTGGATGAATCTATCCCCCCACTCAGTAAAACTACCGCCTTACCAACTCCGGTCCGCATCCCCTTCATCCCGAAAAACGCAGTCTATAATAACAAAAGTTAATAAAGATCATCCGAAGTACCTTCCTTGCCGTCAGCCCCCGCGCTGGCAAGATAAAATGAACGGTCCATCACCCTGTATATATAAGGTCTTCCCCATGGGTCCCTCTCCCGCGTGATTAAGTCGAGAGTCGGGGGGTAGGCTGAATGTTCGAGACTGTAAGCCTCTATCTTAAACCTGAGTTCTTCGATATTACCCGCGGCCCGTAGTCCCTTTATGTCGACCAACTGCTGCGTTGATACAAAGTAGATAGAGATGATTAATGAGATAATAATAGTGACCAGGGGAAGGAAGTTCGGCACAACAAACGGTTTCTTCCTCTCCTCAGCCACTTCTGTAATTAAAGGCGCGGACTGAACAGCTTCGACCACCCCTTTTTCCATGAGCGTCAGAAGTATTTTGGAGACCTCGAAATTGTCTTTACCTGTAAGGTCTACGATCGTGCTTACGTCGTTCTCCCCATCGATATAGGCAAAGATCTCATCTTCATCCGGTGTCAGGCCGGAAGGGGAATCCAATCTCTTGATAAAAACCGTCTCCAGTGTCAGCCTGCCTTTTATAACAGACCACTCATCAACTATTCTCAGACCTTCCATAAGGATATGCTGAGTATCGATCGCGAATGAGAATTCCCCCTGTGGAACGCCCTGCGCCACGAATTCGTATGTCCCCTGCTTCCATCCAAAAGACTGTATCACCGTCTCGGTGATCTGATTCTGTAATATTTCCCTTATTGCCTCTCTGTCGACAAAATTTTTATTTATTAATATATCCCCAAGCTTGCTCCCGGTGTTTCGCTGTTCGTCGAGGGCGGTCTTGAGGTCGGCCTGATTTATATGGCCCTTTTTGAGCAGAATTATGCCGAGACGATTATCCGCGAGTCGCCTCCTGGATTCCGCTCCCACGATATTCCCGTCGACAAAGAGAAGCTTCACCTGGTCCATCTTCCCTTTAAGCGTAAGTATACCTGTCTTCCGCTGAAAATAAATAAGCTGAAGAATATCGGCGAGACCGAAATCCGTTAAAGATCCTTCTAAAGCCATCCCCTTGAAATCCTCTGTCTTGTTAGCAGATTATAAACACCATACACTGCGACTGCAACGCAGATCGCCACACAATTAACCATACTGTTGGCCGAAAAACCGTCGATTTTAAATATTGAATTTATGGCCGGTACTGAGATAAAAAATAAAAACACCCACGAGAATATAAAACCATGGAGGACCTGCCCCGCGTATATATGGGCCGAACCGGGAAGTATAAAGGTAAGTATTTTCATCGTATTTCTGCGTTTTTTCTGATGCAACTGAACAGAAAGGAGCCTGGAGACTCTCTGTTTTACGTCCAGTTCCTCGAGCTTCACAAGCGACCGGTAACACTGAGGACACATCTCCCCCCATGCCAGATGTTTCTCGCACTTTGTGCAGAGTATGGCGCTGCACCTTCTGCACATGTATGCCCTGTATTTTAATTTCCTGTCCAATATTATCAGACAGGCCAGTAACGCCAGGGATATTACCGGTATCAACGACACCGGAATGGTTGATATTCCGTATGATGAAGTCTCCTTTGACATCCCCATAACATAATCCCACAGGTCGGAGAAATTAAGTGACTCATCGACCACAATCCTGTTCGGACTCCTGCCGTAGGTCTCCCTGTATTTCGCCACGGCTGTCCTGTCAAGCGCCACCGCCGACATAAAATATCTGTCGCCGCTTTCGAAGTCGAACAACTCCCTTGAGACCTGTGAAAGGTTATAATAAGCGGATGGGAGCGGCTTAATGTTTATTGCAACCAGATAATTATTGACGGCTTCATCCATCCTGTTCAGGCCGACATAACAGTTCCCGAGGTTTATAAAAACCCTGGGGTCGGGCCACTTTTCGATCAATCGCTTATAGATAGTGATCGCATCGGCATAATACCCTTCACGCTTGAGAGCAAGCGCATAAGAAAATCGCGCGAAATCATCATCATTTTTATTCAGGACGGTTATCGCGTAATTATTGCCTTTGGCCTCGTTCACCTCGACCAGAGCCCTTACGTCGCCGGATGAAGATGCCATGACGAAACGGGAGACCGTATTAAACACAAGGGGTGAAAAGATAAGAAACACCAGGAACAGGATGACAACAATCCTGTCGGTCGGCTTCATATAAACACCCAGCAGGACCAGTATGCCTGCCATAAACAGCAAAGGACTCATTAACGACAGCAACACGAGAACAGGCAGAAAAAACACCTTGGAGCCTGTCTCTTTTATATCGTGGGAAATCAATGGGAGATCGCGAAAAAGCCTTATTAAAATGGTAAAAGAGATGGCCGCAATAAACGAGAGGATGAGACTGAGGAAAAGAGACTCTATCAGCGTAAATGACCACCAGAAGTTCCTGAAGTATGCATCAACTCCCTGCAGAAGGTAGTTGAAACTGTCCAGAACACCTGTAATGGAAAAAGAAAAGACCGCCCTTGACATCTCAAAATAGACGGCCGGAAGGTCTGGAGAATAAGTCAGGGTCTTTTTAAGGATTTCGACTGTATCGACATTGCTCTTCCCGGCCTCCTGTATTAATAAATATGAGTACACATCTGAATTTTTGATCCCTCTGTCCAGCTGGCTTTCATAAAAACCATCATCTGCGGCGCCAAAAGAAACAGACACGGACAACAGGAGGTAGAGGGGGATTAATATCAGCATCCTTCTCATACGGCCTTGCCGACCTTCCGTTCCGTTCCCTTAAAAAGACGGGAGATATTTCCTGCATGCCTTGCGTAGATTATTAACGTAATGATCAGTGCAATCGGGAACTTTGCTTTTGCATCAAATATGATCATGCTCAACGGCAGGAGTCCGAAGGAGATCAGGGCGCCAAGAGAAGAATATTTTGTAATAAAAACTGTCATCAACCATATTATAATAGTAAAAAGGGCTGTTTGAGGAGAATAAACGCTCAACACACCTATGCTGGTGGCCACCCCTTTTCCTCCCCTGAATTTCAGAAATACCGAAAAATTATGCCCGAGTATGGAACATAATCCGACAACACCCTCATAAAACATTCCAACTTCAAAAAATCTGGCTACTAATACAGCCGTCAAACCTTTCAGTATGTCGCCGGCCAGTGTCAGAATCGCCGGCCCCTTGCCCAGGGCACGCAGTACGTTGGTCGCCCCGATATTGCCGCTTCCAACCTTTCTTATGTCTATGCCCCTGTTTTTTGCTATTATCAGGCTGGTAGGTATCGACCCAAGAACAAAGGCAAAGAGCGACAAAAAAACGATTTTCAAATCTTCCCCCAGAAAGCGACCGTATACTTCACTCCGGATATTACTGATAACACCAGTGCAATCCAGATAAAGACTATGCCGATATCATACATATCCACAGGAAGATTATCAATCCCACTACCCATCAGAATAAGACATAGAATGGCGGTCACCTGAGCGGTCACCTTCAGCTTCCCCCCCATTTCAGCGGGGATGACTATGTCCTTTGATAGGGCGACAACCCTGAGTCCGGTCACGAGAAACTCCCTCACGATTAAAATAATAGCTATCAGGGCGGAAAGTCTTTCCATGTCTACAAGTACTATCAGGGCGGATATCACAAGAAATTTATCCGCGAGAGGATCCATGATAATACCGAATTTGGTGACCTGCCCGGACCGCCTCGCCAGATATCCGTCGAGGAAATCCGTGAGCGAGGCGACGCCGAATAAAAGAGCACCGATAATTGCGTGCTGATAAACGGAAAGGACAAAAAACGGGATGAGCACTATTCTGCTCAATGTCAGGATGGTCGGCAGATTAAGCTTCAAGGTAGTCATCCAGTATTCTCTTCCAGAGACCTTTCGCCTTTAAAATAAAATCTGTTACTTCCCTCACCGCGCCCCGGCCGCCCCGGCTTTCAGTCACCATCACCGCTTCGGCTTTCGCCTCTTTCGCGGCATCCGCGACCGCGATAGGAAGGGCGGACCTTTTGAAGAGAGGAATATCGACAATATCATCACCGATACAGGCTGTTTCTTCGTCGGTGACACCGATTTTTTTGAGGAGACGTTCATATGCGGCCGCCTTTGAATGGCATTTCTGGTATACCTCTTTAATACCCAGTTCGTCGGCCCTTCGTTTGACAACACTGGAATTTCTTCCGGTGATGATCGCAACATGGATCCCCTCTCTCTGGAGCATTTTTATACCCTGACCATCACGCACATGGAAGGCTTTGTATTCATTTCCGTCATTGTCGAGGATGATGCCTCCGTCCGTCATAACACCATCGACATCAAGGATAAGGAGCCTGATCTTTCCAGCTCTGCTTAAAAGACTTTTGTTAGAAATCCTTTTTGGCATCTTTTCTCATCCCTGTCTTATCGCTCCGGGATAATCTTTATACGGAAACTTATCAAACTATTCCCTGTCTTAATATATTATGCAGATGAATGACTCCGACAACCCGTCCGTCCTCATCCGGAACAACCAGAGACGTAATCGAATACCTTTCCATCACGGCGACAGCTCTTGCAGCGAGTTCTTCTCCCGCTATGGTCTTCGGATTCCTTGTCATGACATCTTCAGCCTTCATATCAAAAAAAGATTTATCCCATTTCCCGATTCCCATTCTGACATCTCCATCCGTGATTATACCAAGCAACTTTTTTTCCGCGTCAGTAATTACCACGACGCCCAGTCTTTTGGAGGATATCTCCAGAACAGCCCTCAGTATTAATGTCTCCGGAGAAATCAGTGGGAGGGCGTCTCCCGTATGCATCAGATCGCTGACCTTTATTAATAATTTCTTCCCTATGCTGCCGCCCGGATGAAAACAGGCGAAGTCCTCTTCCCTGAAGCCCCTTTCAGTTAAAAGCGCAACAGCAATGGCATCTCCCATTGCCAGCGCCGCAGTTGTTGATGATGTAGGCACAATGCCAAAAGGGCATGCCTCTGCCTTTACCGACACATCCAGCGCCACATCGGACACCTTCGAGAGGGTCGAGCCTGCATTGCCGGTCAGGGAAATAATACCCACGTTAAACCTCTTCAGGAAAGGTATCAGTCCGATGATCTCCTCTGTTTCACCACTGTTCGACAGAGCTATAATCACATCCTCGGAGGTCACCATCCCAAGGTCGCCGTGGCTGGCTTCCGCGGGATGCATAAATAACGCCGGAGTTCCGGTCGAGGCAAGTGTTGCGGCAATTTTTTTGCCGATAAGTCCTGACTTGCCCATACCCGTCACTACAACCTTGCCCCTGCTTTCAAGTATGATCCCGACAGCCTTCCCGAAACTGCCGTCCAGTTTTTCTATCAGCCCGGCAATCGCGTCCGCTTCCGTCTGCAAAACATTTTTTGCTATTTCGATAAAATCGTCTGTCACGGCCATAAACTATAATTTATCCCTGTCGAAAGGTTTCGGCGACATCTTCATCCCGTAAATTATATAATTTATTGCCATCGAATTTCATCCTTTAAATACTGGTCGGCCCATACCGTTATATCTACCCGCCTTTTACAAGTGATGCGCGGGCATCTTCGGGATCTATCAATCTGGCGGATAAATGAAGTTCCGGGCACCGGGGAGGTATCCGGATTACCGGGGGATAATCTATTTATGGCACTTCTTACAGGACATCGGGCCGAAGGCCATCCGGTCATTATGGCAGCTTCCACAAAACTTGCCTTGATATATATCGTCCATCTTCATCCCGGAGCCGCCTTGCCTGAACTTGAAGACTGATGTATGGCATCGATCACAGTCAAACATCGCCGTATGCGTTTCATGGCTGAAGACCGCCCGGGAAATACCCCCGGACTGATATGACAGTTCTTTCTTGAATCCGGACATATCATGGCATTTTTTGCATTTCGCCGTTGGGAAGGCTATATTGCCGTTATGGCATTTGCCGCAGGAACCACCATTATACATTGCCTCCATGGTTATCTTTGTGGCGCCCTTCTTCATATTAAAGCTCCTGGGATGACATTCCCCGCAGTTGAATTTATTAGCGTGGCTCTGGTGTGCAAACTTAACGGGCATGCCGAAGGCATCATATGAAAAATCGGCCAGCTTATGGCAGTTACCGCATACGTCCCTGTTTATGGTCAATTCGTTATGCGCCCGTATTATATGACACTGGTTGCAATGCACACCGAAATCCATATGCTTGCGGTGTGAAAATTCACCCCGTTTCTGCACAGCGAACTTCTCATAATCATGGCACTGCAGGCAGGGAAGCGAGGAATCCCGGAGTGAATCAATGATCGGGGATTCCGGTTCTTCGATGATAAGCACCTCCTCCCCTGTTTTCCATTTACAGGAAACCAGCAGTACGATAAGGGACAGAACGGTTATGAGCCTCTGCAACATCTACAGATCCTTTTTATCTGCCGGCTTCTTGCCTTCCGGGGTATCCGGAAAGAGCATTTCGTATTCGATAGGATGATGATGCTTCAGCTTTTCAGTCGATATCCTGCCGGTCAGCCAGATCCAGTTCATCGGAAAGACCTCAGGCTTGAGATGCTCGTTATAGAAATGCCAGAAGAGTATAAATACTATCGCAAGGAGGGCCTCGTCGCTATGCATAATCGCCAGGAGTTGCCATATCCATGCCGTGGTGAATTCAGGAATAACGTATGATGCGAGCATTGGAAAGGCGAGCGCGAAACCTGATGTGCCTATAATAATCATTCCCCAGAAGACGGCCCAGTAGTCAAATTTCTGGGCATAAGAATATTTGCCGAATTTCGGTTTCTCTTTTGACAGCCCAAAAAAGTACATAAAGTTTTTTATAAGATCAAAGACATCTTTCGGGAGAGGTATTATCGTGGTTCTCAGGTCTATGGTCATCCTTTTTCTGGCAAATAGGTATGCCAGATACAGTACATGCCAGATAAAATCAAGCAGCATCGTTATCCCTGCAATCCTGTGTATCAGGCCTGCTGTTTCAGCCCCTCCCCAGACACGTATCCAGATACTGGAGAGCCCCTCCGGTTCATAGGCGAATTTAAGACCCCAGCCGGTAAAGCTTAAGAGCAGAAATGTAGTGAACATAAGAACATGCTGTATTCTGAAAATAACATTAAACCTTTCGATATCTGGTGGAACTTGCCGG
Source organism: Nitrospirota bacterium (assembly GCA_035873255.1). Classification (GTDB taxonomy): domain Bacteria; phylum Nitrospirota; class Thermodesulfovibrionia; order Thermodesulfovibrionales; family UBA6898; genus JAJRYC01. The sequence goes on along the minus strand of JAYWMP010000129.1, from coordinate 1,021 downwards.
CTCATTCCGATCCCTCCTTTTTCCTGAAGATCGCATCACGTATGTCGGATAAGGCTTCCGCAATAACGTGTAAAACAATAAACGCAAAGACACCCATTGTCAGCACTATCAGGAGCTTTTCAGTATAATACGGAATCGGTCCGGCGGGTTTATGGGTGATTGCGGGAATAAACTTTTCATTGGCGCCTGCGTGACACTTCCCGCAAGTCCTGATTCTGTTTTTGCCGAAGACAGGGGAATCAGGATCATCTTTTGATTTTATATCATGCGCGTTGTGGCAGCTCGAACATAGAGGAACGCCGGTATGGCCAAGATGCAGTTTTCTCGCGTGAAAGCTCTCCTCATAGCTTTCCATCACATTTTCCTCCAGATCATATTTCTCGTTTAACTCCCTGTCTCCGTGGCATCTGCCGCACGTCTCAGCCTGAAGCCAGCGACCTACAGGGGAGTTTACATCTTTCACTGGTATTATGTAATGCGGTGACCCGTGGCAGTCCAGGCACAAGGCCCCGTCCGTCTGATTTTCAACTGTTATATTCCGGCCATGAACGCTGTCGAGAACCTTCTCGTAGATGACTTCATGACAGGAATCACATGCCGCGGCGGCAACCGGGTCAACAGGATATTTCGAAGAGATTTCAGAAGCAATGGCAAGCAGCTCCGATGGGACCCGGGCGTCAGGAGATGAATGCGGGTTGTCAGAAAATCTCAGGTGGCAGTCGGTACAGGAAAGAAAACCGTGGACCGAGGACTGGAATCTGTCTGTATCGATATTCAACTCTATCAGAACCCCGGCGGCGGTCTCCAGCCTCCCTTTCATGGCGCTATGGCATATAAGACAGTTTGCCGATTCCTGGGAGAAAACTTCCTGAGGGGTAACGAATGAAAGGAGCAGTAAAGGTGCGACCAAAATCAGAATTTTTTTAAATGACATAAGCACCTCGTTTGTTTATTAAATTACTACTGCATTAAAGAATAGCGCAAATCATCTAAACTGTGAATAAAAAAATTTTGTTGCAAT
>JAYWMP010000086.1:0-7996 GCA_035873255.1 Nitrospirota bacterium | reverse complement strand
TCGTCTCTATATGGAATCAATAGTAATTATCTCAATGTTATTTTTCTGTAAAAGTTCAGTTGTGATGCCTCTGCCTGATATTTTATGGCCGGAACACCATATGTAGTTTACCCCGCATGAAGGGCTTCCGTCCTTAAAAATAGCTTTTCTTATATTGAGTTTAGCCGCTAACTTCAAAGTTTCCAGCGCGCCCTTTATCAGGGCTGATGTATAGTCCTTTCCGTCTGATCCAATGACATATATATCCCCGGTCTTTGTGCCCTGGTTATAATTTCTTCGGAGTTCAACCGGACTGCGCGGAGTTGCCAGCCCCCCGAGTTGTTCAGGGCATACAGCAATCGCCTCTCCTGAAGAGACAAGGGCCGCTACTCTGCTATCAAGACAGTCCGCACCGTCATATCTCGTGTTCAGCCCTGCAAGGCACGCGCTCACAATGATCATGGGGTGATTTCCCTCCGGTATCCGGTGTAATGCTTTATTTTATATCAGAAAGAGATGCTTTATAAATAGAGTCTGTTTATAAATTGCCATTTTTATTTTTGTCATGCACGATTAAAGACTTCGGGAATGACGGCTCAATTGTTCTATTTATACACAGACTCTAATCAAAAGGGAATGAAAGGCAATACCTGCTGGTGACAATTCAGAGTTGACGCGACACTATATTCTTTATGATCTTTTTTTATTGAAGTCGACCTTAATAACTTTTTCACTTATGTCCGGTCCGGCGGTTTTGTCGGCATCGGATCCAGCCTGTTGGCTGCCGGCTTCCCCTGGAGCTATTGAAAATTGCGCGTTAAGCTCTGGAGAGAAGATTGAGAGCACTTCCTTAAACGGGATAAGGCATTCCTCCGCTGTTGCGCCGAACACAAGTTTCACCCTGATTGCGGAATCGTCACATTCGAAGTTCATCCGGTTGTTAACCACCAGTATGATCCCCTTTTCTTTTTCTTCTGGGAGAAATCCTCTTCTGCCGATAATCACGTTTTCGGAATAGCCAACATGCAGGAAGACCCTGCCCGCAAGATTGAGCATGCCATAGAATATCTCCTTCTTCAGATCTTTCATGTCCGAAATCATGCGTATGACCTCATGGCTCTCCGGTCTCGCTATTTTTGCTGATAAAATCATCTATCAGTTCCACTACCGTCTCTTTATCCTCTTCTTTAACGAGCAATTTCACTTCACCCATCCGGCCGATGTTAACTGGATAAGGCGTGACCCTGGACGATCTCAGGACGACATCAATCCCGCCGCTTTCGATCAGGTCTTTAAGCATCTCCGCCTCAAGTGAGTCATATGTTACGAAAACAACCGCCCATTCTTCCGGCATACATTAAAGAATAAACCGGCGGTATCGGCAAAGTCAAAGGCTTGGCGGCGACGGGACCTGATTTGGAATTAATAACATCAAAAATGTAAAATATAGACAATTATGAAAGATGCCGAGAGACCATTTGTCGAGATATACGCGGACGGCGCCTGCAGCGGTAATCCGGGTGTAGGGGGATTCGGAGCCATACTGAAATCGGGTAAAAAAGTCAGGGAATTGTCCGCCTGTGAAGAGATGACCACAAATAACAGGATGGAGTTGCTCGCTGTGATTACAGCGCTGGAGGCCATGAAAAAACCATGCCGGATCAGGATCACAACAGACTCGACTTATGTGGTTAAGGGGATAACCGAATGGATAGACAAATGGATAAAACAGAACTGGACAAACTCCCGGAAAAAGGAAGTGCTCAACAGGGATTTATGGGAAAGACTGCTGAAGGCGTCCAGGCGGCATGAGATAGACTGGGTCTGGGTGAAAGGCCACAACGGGCATATAGAAAATGAAAGATGCGACGAGCTCGCAAGGTTTGCGTTAGAGAAGTGCCGGAGCCATAAGGTCCGCCCGGATAAACCGCGCAGTTCATGATCCTGCTGTTATGTCAGAGATGAAAGTTTCCGAGTTGCTTGCCCCCGCAGGGGATTTTGAAAAACTCAAGACCGCAATTCATTACGGCGCTGATGCCGTCTATCTCGGAGATTCAAGGTTCAGCCTGAGAGGCAAGGCCGGAAACTTCACTAACGGTGAGTTGAAGGAAGCAGTCCTGTATGCCCACGAAAAAGACGTGAAGGTATATGTGACGGTCAATATTTTTCCGCATAACCGCGACCTGGCCGGGCTTGAGGAACATATTGAACTCCTCAAAGAAGCAAGGCCTGACGCAGTGATACTTTCCGATCCCGGCCTCTTTATGATGTTCAAGAACAAGGCGCCTGCAATAGACATTCACATAAGCACCCAGGCGAATATCACCAATATTGAATCAGCGCTGTTCTGGGAAAATCTGGGCGCCGCGAGGCTCGTGCTCTCGAGAGAGTTGTCTATAGATGAAATAAAAGAGATACGCAGGAAAACATCTATAGGCCTGGAGGTGTTTGTCCACGGCTCAATGTGCATCTCATATTCCGGAAGGTGTTATATCAGCAGTTTCCTGGCGTCAAGGAGCGCCAACATGGGACGATGCACGAATTCCTGCAGATGGAACTATACCCTGATGGAGGAGAAGAGAGACGGAGAGTTTTTCCCCGTATTCGAGAACGACAGGGGCACCTTCATAATGAGTTCGAAAGACCTCTGCATGATCGAACACCTGCCCGCTCTTGCGGAGGCGGGAATCGACAGTCTCAAGATAGAGGGCAGGATGAAGGGGATAAACTATATCGCCGGCGTTGTAAAGATCTACAGGGAGGCCATTGATTCCATGGGAGATGGCGGCGCGTACAGGCTGAATCCGAGATGGCTGAGGGAACTTGCGATGTTCAGCAGCAGGGGGTATACAACCGGCATGTTCTTCGGGAAACAGCCGGACGGAGATTATAACTTTGACGGTGAGAGCTATAGAATGAGCCATGAACTCATCGGGACTATTCTCGATCTTGACGGCGACACCGCGAGTGTCGGACTGAGAAACAGACTTGATCAGGGGGACCCCGTTGAATACCTTTCCCCCGGACTGGAAGAAAAAGTCTTTGAAATCGGTTCGATGAAAGATAAAGACATGGTGGATATAGATACGGCAAGAAATGGGGAGATGATATTCATCACAGTTCCTGATGGAGTAAGAAGGAACGACCTGATACGGAGGAAGAAAGGGGCCGGGGCCGCGCAGCGGCATACGGCGCGTATCCAGGGAGAAAACGGATGCTGAGCAAGTTCTTCCTTTTTTATGTCCTCTACTGGATGCTGGGAAACCCTATCATCGCGCTTCTGGTTATACTCCTCATATCTTTCACTATAGACAGGACTTTTTTCGGCTTTGTTCCCGACCCTTTTAAGGCATTCAAGGCAGCAGGAAGAATAAAGGAACTCCGGAGGATTGTGACGATTAATCCGTATGACGCCCGGTCCCTTAAGGAACTGGGTATATTCATGTTCGAAAAGAAAAAATACGGAAAGGCCGTCGAATATTTCGAACAGGCGGCAAACAAGATGTCTGATGATGCCGAATTTAACTACTACTACGGCATCTCGCTCGCAAGAAACGGGGACATCCGGAAAGGGTGGGAATATATTGCCTCCGCGTTAGAGGCTTCACCAGGACTCAAATACGGAGAACCGTATCTTATGATGGCGGAGGTGTTCATCGACATCGGCGACTACAAAAGCGCCCTGCCGCTGCTCGAGAGTTTTGTGAAGATACACACTTCAAGTTCGAGGGGTTTTTATCAGATGGGCCTTGTCAAATTGAAGCTGGGCATGAAGGAAGAAGGCATGCAATATCTGAAAAAATCGGTAGAGGTCTTTAAATCCTCCCCCCGCTTCAAGCGCAAACTGGACAGGAAGTGGGCCTGGAAGGCGAGGGCCTTGCTGAAAAAAGGTATTTAGCGCTGGATTAATATAAATGTCTGTCCATAAATTCAGTCTCTCTATCTGTCATTCCGGTAGTCCTTAAGCCGGTCAAAGCGACTCTCGCAAAGACTTACATCGAGAATCAAGTGTTTTCAATAGGTTCTGGATGCCCGAAGATCCCCGATCGGAGTCGAGGGCAGGCTTCGGGCATGACGAAAATAAAAAAAGCAGGTTATAAAGATTGAGGATTTAGGGGACGTTATTGACTAAGATGAATAACTAAGTGATGCTGATAAAACGTTAACACAGATACGGACAGGGAGAGAAGGAAATGACGCGGCAGGCCAGGATGGATGCAACTGGGAACACTACACCATAACATCATTCGGGGAATAGAACGGATTAGGCAGTTCCTACGCATGGAAAGTACGGTGTCTTACCCCGGGGCCGACAAGGTTATCCATGAAGGAATGTAAGGCTGAGTATCATTGCACCGCCGGGAAACCGGTGAAAACAGAGAAGACAAAGGTCGGTTCGGTACAAGTCGATTCCGACCTGAAGCACCTGAATGGACTGGAGAGCGGGGGAGTCGAGAGGCTTCCCCCTGTCCCGATTAGAACCATAAAACAAAGAACAAGACATTGTCTCACACATTGCAATGTGTTATAGTATGTGTAGAAAGGAGGCGATATGGCAACCAATCTTGCATTAGACGACAAACTCATTACTCAGGCCCAAAAAGCAGGCCGTCATAAAACCAAGAAAGAGGCTGTAACTGCAGCTTTAAAGGAATACATATCACTTAAAAAACAATTGGAGATTGTTGACCTGTTTGGGACAATTGATTTTGATAAGAACTTTAATTATAAAAAAGCCAGGAAAAGATGAAGGTGCTGGTTGATACCTGCATCTGGTCTCACGTACTCAGACATAAAAACCCCGATGCTGAATTATCAGATGAGCTTAAAGACCTTATCAAAGATGGTAGAATTGTTATGATCGGGCCAATCCGGCAGGAACTTTTGTCCGGAATTTCCGAACCTTCCCAGTTCAGAAGGCTGAAGGATAAGTTATCCTTTTTTGAAGACCTCCCGCTATTATCCGAATATTTTGTCAGAGCGGCTGAATTCTGTAATATCTGCAGAAAGAAGGGGATTCAGGGCTCGACAACCGATTTTTTAATCTGCGCTGTTTCGAACTTGCAAAAGCTCCAGATATATACAGACGATGAAGATTTTACAAATTATAATAAGTATTTACCAATTCATTTATATGAGTAGTTTCTTGCCGGTCAGTTCAGATAACATGAACTGATCAGCTTGCAGAAAAAATTGCTTCCGCCTGAAAAAAACCTTGAAACTTTACTTCCCTCTGAGTTAGTATTTTATAATTCAGGACGCGGCACACCCCGGGGAGGAGAGAAGTTTTCTCCTGAAGACCGGACATTGTGGTAATCTTGCAAGAGGTGAATAAAACTATGGCGGACAGTGGAATACCCGGTATCATAAGGGCAGATTATGACGCCTGAAGAAAAGCTTAAGGACCTGGGCATTGAGCTTCCGGCCATTCCAGCGCCGCTCGGTTCGTATATCCCATTCGTAAAGACCGGCAATCTCATTTATATCAGCGGTATGCTGCCGTTAAAAGACGGAAGGCTTATGAAAACAGGCCGGGTCGGCGAGTCGGTTACGATCGTTGAAGCCACCCGGGAGGCAGGAAACGCCACGATAAACGCGCTCGCAGTCCTGAAATCCGCGACAGGGAGCCTTGACAATGTAATAAAATGCGTTATGATCAGCGGGTTCATCGCGTCTGCTCAGGATTTTACGGAACAGCCTAAAGTATTAAACGGCGCTTCCGACCTCATCTTCGATATATTCGGGGACAGCGGCAGGCACGCAAGGGTTGCGACCGGAGTGAATGTCCTTCCGATGAACGCGCCTGTAGAGATCGCATTCATATTTGAAGTTAAGGAATAGCATAGAGTTTGTTCTGAGTAATCATTCCCTATTTTTCTTTATCCAGAAGCTCCATAATCTCTTCTCCTGTAACCGGCCGGCTGAAGAGATAACCCTGCATCTCATCGCAGTCGAGTTCACGTAAAAATTCTTCCTGTTCTTCCGTCTCAACGCCTTCGGCAACCACCTTTAATTTCAGGCTGTGCGCCAGGGCGATAATCGCCTTGATAATGGCCGCATCATTAAGGTTGTGGGCGGAGTTCACAACAAACGAACGGTCTATCTTCAGGGAGTCCAGAGGAAACCGTCTCAGGTAGCCGAGAGAGGAATACCCCGTGCCGAAATCATCGATAGAGACATGTATCCCCATGGACTTGGCTTCCTGCAGGGTGACTATGGCCCTCTCGGGGTCCTGCATTATCATGCTTTCCGTGATTTCCAGGACAAGGTATTTTGTGGCCAGTCCGACGTCTCTTAACGCCATGACCGCTGTTTCTGCCAGGTCTGGCTGTTCAAACTGCCGGCCGGATAAATTCACCGCCACACTTATCTGCCGGAAACCGGCATCGTACCATGCCCTGCACTGAAGACAGGCAGTCTGCAGCACCCACTCTCCTATCGGCACTATAAGACCGCTTTCTTCCGCAAGGGGAATGAATTGATCCGGAGATATCAACCCCCTTCCGGGATGATTCCAGCGTATCAGCGCTTCCACTCCCGCGATTTTGCCTGTCCGGGTATCTATTTTCGGCTGAAAGTGCAGGAAAAGTTCCTTACGGTCCAGTGCTTTGTGGAGCTCATTTTCGAGTGTCAGCCGCTCCAGGACATCGGCATTCATTGATTCGGTATAAAATTGATAGTTGTTTTTCCCCTGGTCTTTGGCATGATGAACGGCTATTTCTGCGTTTTTCAGCAGGCTCTCGGCATCCTCGCCATCAAATGGGTAGACCGAAATTCCCATGCTGGCTGTTACTATCACCTCGTGACCCTCCAGAACAAAAGGCTTTGTCAGATCGTCCAGGAGACGACCGGCTATGCTGGCTGCGTCCTGGACCTGCGAAATCTCGTTCAGCAGCAGCATAAATTCATCGCCGCCCGGACGGGATACGGTATCCGTTATCTCGTTTTTTTCCGAACGCGCGACATAGTCTGAGTTCCTGACGGTTTTTTCCAGTTTTGCCGCGAACGCCTGCAAAAGCTGGTCGCCTAAATTATGGCCGAGAGAGTCATTAATCCGCTTGAAATTGTCCAGGTCGATAAACAGAATCGCCAGTATCTGTTCGTAGCGTTGCGCGTATGTCAGTGACCTGGTTAAAAGCTCTTTGTAAAATATGCGGTTGGGCAGGCCGGTGAGACTGTCGTAATAAGCCAGGTGATGGATCTGCTCCTCCGCCCGCTGCCGTTCCATGACCTCCTGCTGAAGCTGCTCATTCGCCGCCCTCAGCTCAGCTGTCCTCTCCTCTACCATCCGCTCAAGTTCATTCCGGTATTTTTTTAATTCCTCTTCAGCGCGGTCCCTTTCGGAAACAATCCTGTTCGCCCTGGAGGCGCTGATAATAACCGCGACCAGGAGGACGAATGCAATCGAAAAAAGTATGACCGAAGACCGGTAAACAAGCGCCTGGAGCGCCTTTTTTTCGTCGGTGATATCATAGTAGATCTCGAACGCGCCGACGACCCGGCCCCCTCTTATCACCGGCACATACGTCTCTATGACATCAACAGATACGAGCCGGTTCTCCCTGGTTCGTCTGCTCTTTTGCACAACTTTTGTGTACCTGTCCCCCTTAATCACAACATCATGGAAATAACTTTCCCTGTTTATCTTTCCTATGTCCAGGGGATCGGTAGAATATATAATCTCTCCTGTTGTCGAAAAAATCCTCAGTTTCATCAGGTTGAATTCTTCCTGCAGTTTACGGATATTGACCGACAGATCGACCGGAAGGGAAGTTTTTTTCAGGTCAACCGGCTCCTTGATGATCATGGACGCCAGATGCGTTGCAATCTGCGCCGCTTTTTTCTCGGTATCGTCCATAAGCAATTTAATAAACGCGGGGGATGTGAAAAAAATCGTATACAGGGGGATAATGATAATCGCTATAAACGATATCAGTAAAATATTTTTCAGGAAACCGATCCTGGACATAACTATTTGTTGCCCGTGTTGAGATTGTTTAAAGTAGTTTTCCTTCTC
>JAYWMP010000285.1:0-6238 GCA_035873255.1 Nitrospirota bacterium | reverse complement strand
TGACCTAATAACTTAACCTACCGACCCAAAAAATTTCAATAACAACTAATAATATTTCTAATTTTATAATGAACTATACAAGAGACTCCAATTAAATTCAGTCTCTCTATCCTGTGGTCCTTAAGCCCGAATCCGGGTTTTCAAACGAGCCCCTGATACCTGATTAAAGCATTCGGGCATAATCAAAATAAAAAAACATCAGTTTATGGACAGCCGATATTCATGAGTTTCAATGGGTCAATGGGCTTAAGATGATCCTGCTATAAACAGGCGGATTTACCGAGAGCAAACTATTCCCGGCGCGGCCCGGTCCGGCGCGGGCTTCCCAGAAAAAAAGGGAGAAAACAATCCGTTACTAATTTCCCTTGGCGGGTAGTTCTATGACCTTGGAATCTTCTTTCAGTTCCTGTTTATGCATCGAGGATCTGCCCTCGAATACCGCGCCTTACACCACGGTCAGCTTGGCTGTAAAGATCTCTCCGTTGACCTGCCCCTTATTTTTGAGTTCGACGATCTCTTTTGCGTGGAGATTGCCTTCGATCCTGCCCCCGACAACAATCCCCCTTGAATGTATATTTCCTTTAACATGGGATTTTTCCGCTATAATCACCCAGTCCGCCGTAATATTCCCTTCAACATAACCGTCAATCCTTACCGTTCCCTTTGTATCTATTTCGCCCTTGAATCTCGAATTGACACCGATGAGGGATTCCAGTTTTTCGGTATTCTTATGAAACATTATGACCTCCCATGAAGATATTTATATGGATTTACAGACTTCCCTTCTTTCCAGACTTCATAATGCACGTGAGGACCGGTCGAATTTCCGGTCGAACCGATATAACTTATTACGTCACCTCGTTTGACCTTCTGCCCGACCTTAACATTTATTTTTTTGTTGTGGCCGTAGAACGTCGAAAACCCCTGGCCATGTTCAATAACCACAAGCTTTCCATTCCCTCCACTCCAGGCGGCAAAACTGACAATTCCGTCGGCAGTCGCCTTCACCGGCTCGCCAGGCCCGGCGGCGATGTCCATACCGCTATGGAAATCCCTTTTTTTCGTCATCGGGTGCTCCCTCCAGCCATAAGCCGAAGTTATTCGTCCGTCAACAGGCCATCCACTTGGGGTGGACATATAGATGTCCCTCTGCTGGCTTAAGTAATCCTTTATCTCGCCGACGGTCTCCATCGAGATCCTGATCTGAAGCTTTAAATTTTCCAGGTCTATCGATCCGCTGTCCGAAGTATCCAGCTTTTCGAGTACCGCCTCCCTGCTCTTCAGGGCAAACAGATCATTGAATTCATTTTCAGCCTTCTTCAGTGTAGAGATAGTCGATTTCAATTCGAGAAACTGCCCTGAATAATAATTCAGCTTCCCCTTCATTCTTTCATACTCGGACGTTTTTACCGCCGCGGAATAAAAATAGATTGTGCCGGTCAAACAGATTATCACGGCGAGGAAGATTGCTATTACCGGAATCTGGAGTTTATAAGTCTTTGTCGAGCTGCAATGAGGTATAACCATCAGGGTAACTGGAGTGAGGGCGGACTTGAGCAGAATCTTAACCCATTTCATAGACTACCCCTTTCGCCCCTTTTTCAATACCGCCGATCATATACGCGTCAAATCCGTTTTTCCTTAATATTCCGATGGATTTCTTACTCGCGCCACTGTCAACAACGAGGATATAGCCTATTCCCATATTAAAAGTCTTTCTCATCTCTTTATCGGACAGATTACCGGTTTTCTTTATTATCCCGAATATCGGCGGTTCGGGCCAGGAATTCCGGGTCAGAACGGATTGAAGACCTTCAGGCAGGACTCTGGGCAAGTTTCCGGTTATACCACCACCTGTTATATGGGCCATGCCTTTTATGTCAACCCTGTTTTTCAGGGCGTTAAAGGCCTTCACATAAATCCTTGTCGGTTTCAGTAATTCTTCCCCCAGGGATATCCCGGTCTCTTTCAGGACCGTCTTCAGTCTCATCTTTTTCATCTCGAAAAAAAGCTTCCTTACGAGAGAAAAGCCATTACTATGCAGGCCGTTCGAAGCAATACCGATAATGACATCTCCGTTTCTTATCCCGGAGCCGCTTATTATTTTTTCTTTCTCCACGGCTCCCACGGCAAAGCCTGACAGGTCATACTCTCCCCTGGCGTAAAACCCCGGCATCTCGGCGGTCTCACCTCCGAGAAGCGAGCATCCCGCCTCAAGACAACCGTCGGCAATACCTTTTATGACTTCCGCCGCCTTTCCCGGTTTCAGCCTGCCGGTTGCGAAATAATCGAGAAAGAACAGTGGTTCAGCGCCGCTTGTCAATATATCATTGACGCACATCGCGACAAGATCGATCCCCACGGTGTCATGACGGTCGGCCATAAATGCTATTTTCAGCTTTGTGCCGACACCATCGGTTCCGCTGACCAGCACCGGATTTTTGTACTTCCTTCTGTTCAGCTTGAAGAGAGCGCCAAAGGAACCAATATCGGTCATCACCTCCGGCCTGAACGTGCTCCTGGCAAGAGGACTGATCAAGCGGATAAAACCGTCACCCTTCGCAATATCAACTCCGGCTTTTTTATATGTAAGTTTTTCCTTAGTTTTCATGGTAGTACAGGTATATTTTTAGCATAAATCCGTTCCAAAGGGCAAGTTTTTTATCATTGAACAGATAAATTATTTTTCCTTTTGATATAATATTTTGGATGGGCGTTATTCTCGTAAGTAATGACGATGGAGTTCATTCCCCCGGAATCATCGCGCTTTACAGGGCAATGAAAAGTCTGGGAGAGGCTTATATTGTCGCACCTGATCGTGAAAGAAGCGCGACAAGCCACTCGCTGACGCTCCACAGGCCACTGAAAGCCGAAGAAATCAGACTGAATGTATTCTGTATAAACGGCACGCCGACAGACTGCGTGACACTCGGGATAAACAAACTTCTCCCTGAAAAACCGGCACTGATTGTCTCTGGAATCAACAAGGGCGCAAATCTCGGTGACGATGTAACCTATTCAGGAACGGTCGCGGTAGCAATTGAAGGCACAATATACGGAATACCTTCAATTGCTTTTTCGTTAGTTAACGACGGGCATCATCATTATCATTTTGAGACCGCCTCTTATTTCGCGTCAAAGATCACCTCTTTTGTCCTTAAAAATTCCCTCCCGTATGATACGCTGCTGAACGTCAACATCCCTAATGTCCGCAAAGAAGAGATATGCGGCATAAAATTCACGCGACAGGGGAAAAGGATATACGACAATTCCATACAGGAGACTTATAGCCCCTGGGGTGAAAAGCACTACTGGTTAGGTGGTGGGAATCCATTCTGGGAACGGGGAGAAGACACGGACATCGAGACCGTAAAGGCAAATTTCATATCGATAACCCCGATACATCTTGACATGACAAATTACGATGCTCTCTCTTTTTTAAACGAAAAATGGTCGATGCCGGACACTGAGGATAACAGGTTTGAAAAAAAATTATGATGTCATAATTGTAGGCGCCGGACCCGCCGGGATATTCGCTTTACTGGAACTTCTCAAGTCGAAAAAAAAGCTGCGGATACTGGTCATCGAAAAAGGCAAGGACATCGACCGCAGGATCTGCCCGTTAAAAACAAAAAGCACGTCCTGCTCCAAATGCCGTGAATGCGGCCTGCTGAGCGGATGGGGTGGCGCGGGGGCTTTCAGTGACGGCAAATTAAGCCTCTCGCCCGAGGTGGGCGGTTTCCTTTCGCGGTATATGGACAAAAATGAAGTCCTGTCGCTGATAAATTATGTCGATCAAATTTATGTCGATTACGGAGCACCGGAGAAGGTATTCGGTGAGAACAATGAAAAGATCCATGAACTCGAAAATCTGGCGTCAAAAAACAGCCTGAAACTCGTTCCTTCGCGAATAAGACACATAGGAACAGACAGGTGCGGGGTCCTTCTGAAGAATATAAAGGAGAAGGTCAATAACAGAATTGAAACGCTTTTCCAGACCGAGGCCCATTCCATAATTGTCGAGAAGGGAATATACAAGGGCATAATACTCAAGGACGGAAAAAAGATATATTCCGGCTCCCTGATTCTGGCCCCTGGGCGTGAAGGCTCAAGGTGGCTGGAGGAAGAATCCAAAAGGCATGGATTAACACTGCTGAAAAATCCGGTTGATATCGGCCTGAGGGTCGAAGTGCCCGCCTCTGTTTTCGAGCCGCTGACCAGCATTACATACGAACCCAAGCTGATATTTTATTCCAAAAAATTCGATGACAGGGTCAGGACCTTCTGCGTTAATCCCTATGGTGAAGTTGTAAAGGAATATCTAAAAGGCATATGGACTGTCAACGGCCACAGCTATACGGACAGGAGAACGAATAATACCAATTTCGCCTTACTGGTCAGTACATATTTTACCGAACCGTTCGATGAACCGATATCATATGGCAGATATATAGCGCAGGTCGCGAATTTTCTCGGCAAAGGCGTTATAGTCCAGCGTCTCGGAGACCTTATGTCGGGAAGACGGTCAACACGGGAACGTATAGCCAGGGGGATCGTGGAGCCGACATTAAAAGACGCGACTCCAGGGGACCTCAGTTTTGTCATTCCCTACAGGTACCTCTGTGATATTCTGGAGATGCTGGAGGCGATCGACAGGATCGCACCCGGCGTAAATTCGAGACATACATTGCTTTACGGTGTCGAGGTTAAATTTTATTCGATGCAGCTTAAACTCACCAACAACCTTGAAACCGAAATAAAAAATTTATATGCCATAGGCGATGGCGCAGGCGTCAGCCGGGGCCTGATCCAGGCGTCCGGATCAGGGGTTGTTGCTGCGAGGGAAATATTGAGACGGATGTAACCGGAATGGATTACCAGGAACTTAGAGAACAAATGGTTAAAACTCAACTGATTCCCAGGGGCATCGGAAATCCACGAGTGCTTGACGCCATGAGAAGGGTTCCGAGACATCTGTTCGTCGACAGTTCAATAGCGCATAAGACGTATGAGGATTCAGCTCTTCCAATCGGCAGTGGACAGACCATTTCCCAGCCATACATTGTTGCCTTAATGACCGAACTGTTAGCCTTGCACGGAGATGAAAAAGTACTCGAAATCGGTACCGGATCCGGTTATCAGACGGCCATCCTCGCGGAACTCTCAAGAGAGGTTTATTCGATAGAACGCGTCGGACCATTAGCGGAAAACGCCCGGGAGAGATTCCATTCCCTCTCATATAGCAATATCCGCATTAAAACCGGCGACGGCACACTGGGATGGCCAGAGGAAGCTCCATTTGACCGTATCATCATCACGGCGTCTTCTCCCGACGCGCCCCCTCCGTTAATCGACCAAATGGCAATTGATGGCATTCTCGTAGTCCCTGTCGGAAGCAGACATTCACAGCGTCTTTTAAAGATCACAAAGACCAAAGACGGAATTTTCAGGGAATACCATGAACCTTGCGTCTTTGTGCCGCTTATCGGAGAATATGGATGGGAAAACGCGGACTAAGCGTGCCAGACTTGCCTGTCCAGCCGGATCAAACGATTATTATGGGAATCGGGGTGAACGTAAGGATGAAAATCACAATTGCGGCCCAGCCGATCTTTTTCCTTTTCGGGTCGAGAGGTATCTCTGAATAAATAATAGGCGGATGCCTGAATCCGATGATAACAAGCAATACAGCCCACATTATCCAGCCCGGCCATAATATACCCAGAAACAGCAATACACCTATTAACACTTTTGATAATATTTTCTGTTTTTCTCCGAAAAGTGCATACGCGATATGGCCACCGTCCAGCTGTCCCACGGGTATCAGATTGAGCGATGTCACGAAAAAACCTATCCATCCCGCGAAGGCTATGGAATGCATTGAAACACCATGATTGTCGGGTATGACGCCCAGGATTATTTGCGCCAGCCATGAAAATAACAATGAACTTCCAAAGATATAGGAATCCTGTATATTGTCAGCGGGCACTATATTCGAAAGAAAAAGCCCAATTATAACAGCCGCGACTGAAACGATAAATCCGTATATCGGCCCGGACGCGCCTATATCCATAAGGGCGTTTCTGGTGGGGATGGGTGATTTCATCTTGATAAACGCGCCCAGAGTTCCGAAAATCGTGGGGGCCGGTATAAAATAGGGCAGAGTCGCCTCTACCCGGTGTTTTTTCGACGCCAGATAATGAGCAAATTCATGAGTTAAAAGAATACACAGTAAGGT
>JAYWMP010000083.1:0-5755 GCA_035873255.1 Nitrospirota bacterium | reverse complement strand
TGCTTTATCTAATTGCTAATTAAGGGTTCATCAGTATCCCTCATGCGGGAATGACGGATTAAATATGAGTACGTTTATGCAACGTTAAGGTTATGACTGAACACCGGGGGCTCTATTTTTAGGGTTCAAAGCTCTGCGATTTGCTCTCTGCTTTTCAGACCCCTTTGATTATTTTAGGGATGCTTCCGAGGCTGAACGCGTTAAGAATTCAAGACTGTCTGAGCTTTGCTTTTCGTCTTAGTCTGTTACGCTTTGCTTTTGTTTGCGCCTTAAACATTGAACGTTGAACATTGAACTTCTTTTATCCGTTACGCCTTGCGCTATGCTTTTTATCGGGCAGACCGGAAGCAGACCGTTAAAAAAGAATCGCGGGGCGCATTTTCTTGGTTCCGTTCTTTATGTCTTTGTTCTTGCTATGCGCTTTGCGCCATGCGTCTTTATCCGTTGCGCTGTTGCTTTTCTTTGAACCGGGTACAAGGGCGGAGCCCGGTATTTGAATAACTCCCCCAACCCTTCTTTGCCAATGAGGGGAGCTTTTCTGGATTCCCGCTCAAAAAACCGCGGGAATGACGGTAGGGTTGACTAAGGGATTGACTGTTTGGTGGATTGAGGGAATGGCTAAGAGAATGACTGCGATAAAATCAGATAGTAAATGCTGAATATATACCAACATATAAGACGGATGAACCTGAAAATATTAACTAATGAAAGTGGATTGAATCAACCTGCGTCAGGTGAGCTTCTTTTTTAACAATTCATTCAATATCTTAGGGTTGGCTTTGCCTTTTGTCGCCTTCATCACCTGGCCCACAAAGAATCCCAGGAGTTTCTCCTCACCGGCCCTGAACCTCCCAACCTCATTGGGGTGATTCGCGATAATATCGTCGACAGCCTTCTCTATTGCCGATTCATCACTGATCTGCAGAAGGCCTTTTTCTTTCACTATTGTCTCCGCGTCTTTTCCCGAGACATACATCTCTTTAAAGACGGTCTTTGCGATCTTGCCGCTTATTGTACCGTTGTCTATGAGTTTGAGCATATCCGCCAGATGCTCCGGTCTCAACAGGCAGGCCTCTATTGTCTGGTTAGCATCGTTGAGAAGCCTCGATAGTTCGCCGTTTATCCAGTTCGATACAGCCTTTGGCTGGCCGCCGGCACCGACAGCATCTTCAAACCACCCGGCGAGCGATCTTTCGGATGTGAGAAGGTCTGCGTCATATTCAGGAAGACCGAACTCGGACACAAAACGCGCCCTCTTTGCATCGGGCAGCTCGGGAAGCGATGATTTTATCTCATCTATCCATGCCCGGTCTGGTATTATCGGCGCAAGGTCGGGTTCAGGGAAATATCTGTAATCATGCGCCTCTTCCTTGGAGCGCATCGATTCCGTTACGCCTTTTGCCGAATTCCAGAGTCTCGTCTCCTGTATGATCGTGTCTCCATTTTCGACTCGCTTAATCTGCCTCTTTATTTCATATTCAAGCGCCTTTTCGACAAACCTGAATGAGTTGATGTTCTTTACTTCAGCCCTCGTCCCGAATTCGTTATGCCCTTCCGGCCTTACGGACACATTGGCGTCACACCTCAGAGAACCCTCTTCCATATTTCCGTCGCAGACTCCCAGATACCTGAGTATGGCCCTGATTTTCTTCATATATTCGGATGCCTCTTCCGGGCTCCTGATATCGGGTTCGGAGACTATCTCCATCAATGGAACTCCTGTCCTGTTCAGATCAACAAAGCTGTAATTCCCCGCGCCCTCATGGATGTTCTTTCCGGCGTCTTCTTCCATATGGATTCTGGTGATGCCTATTCTCCTGATTTTATCGTCAAGAACAATTTCGACATGCCCATGCTCGCATATAGGGTGCTCATACTGGCTTATCTGATAGCCTTTCGGGAGATCGGGATAGAAATAGTTTTTCCGCGCGAACCGGCTGTATGCCGATATATCGCAGTTCATCGCGAGCCCCGTCCTTATCACAAACTCCAGCGCCTTTTTATTAAACACGGGAAGGACACCGGGCATCCCTATGCATACAGGGCATGTCTGGGTGTTGGGTCCGGATCCGAACTTTGTGGAGCACCCGCAGAATATCTTTGTATCGGTCAGCATCTGGGCATGGACTTCAAGGCCGATGACGGCTTCGTATTTCATAGTTCCGGTTTCCTCATATGCCATTCAGTGGACTGTTCATAGGCGTAGGCCGCCTTTAAAATTGTCCCCTCGTCAAAATGTTTTCCGATCATCTGTAATCCTACCGGCAGATTTCCGGATGTGAAGCCGCACGGGATCGAAATCGCCGGCACACCAGCAAGGTTTACCGAGATAGTGAAGATGTCCGCAAGATACATCTGCATCGGGTCAGCGGTCTTTTCACCGAACTTGAACGCGGGCGTCGGTGTAGTCGGGGTCACCACAAGGTCAACAAGCCCGAATACATCGTCAAAATCCTTTTTTATAAGCGTCCTCACCTGCTGTGCTTTTCTGTAATACGCGTCATAATATCCCGATGACAGCGTGAAGGTGCCGAGCATTATCCTGCGCTTCACCTCTGCACCGAAGCCCTGGGCCCTTGTCTTCATATACATTTCCATCAGGTCTCCGGCTTCAGCCCGGAATCCGTATTTGACGCCGTCGTATCTGGCAAGGTTCGAGCTGGCCTCGGATGTTGCAAGCACATAGTATGTCGCAACGGCATAGCCGGTGTGAGGGAGTGAGACCTCAACAGGTATCGCCCCGAGTGATTCCAGTTTCCTCACGGCATCTTTAACAGATTTATCGACTTCAGGGTCCATGCCCTCGATAAAATACTCCTTTGGTATGCCTATCTTCAGGCCTTTTATATCTCTGCCTATGAATGATGTAAAGTCAGGCGCCTCAACAGGCGCTGAGGTCGAGTCGAATCTGTCCCTGCCCGAAATTATATTCAAGAGAAGTGCGGAATCCGACACGTTCTTTGTTATCGGCCCTATCTGGTCCAGTGAAGACGCAAAGGCGACAAGACCGTATCTCGAAACCCGGCCATAGGTCGGTTTAAGACCGACAACACCGCATAACGCGGCCGGCTGTCTTATCGAGCCGCCCGTGTCTGATCCGAGCGCCGCGATACACTCGTCAGCGGCAACAGCCGCGGCAGATCCGCCACTCGATCCCCCGGGTATTCTCTCTATGTCCCAGGGATTACATGTCTCATGGAGTCCCGAGTTTTCGGTGGATGAACCCATTGCAAACTCGTCCAGGTTGGTTTTGCCTGTCAGGACATACCCGTTTTCCGCCAATTTCGTCGTAACAGTACTCTCATAAGGAGGTATGAAATTACTCAAAATCTTTGACGCGCATGTAGTAAGAATGCCTTTGGTGCACATGTTGTCCTTGATGGCCATTGGAATGCCGGAAAGGGATTTTTCCCTGCCTGCCGCTATCTCGCCGCCCGCCTTTTCAGCCATCTCCCCTGCCTTGTCCCCGGTCAGGGTTACATATGCCTTTATCCTGCCTTCGACCGCATTGATTCTCATGAAGACTGAAGCTGTGACCTCACTGGCGGAGACTTCCCCCTTGTCAATCATACTGCGCAGTTCTGAAATACTTAGACTGAAGAGCTCCAAAAAACCTCCGGAATGGATAAAATTAAAGTGTAATGAGTTTAGCACCCGTTATTAAAAGTTTTCAAGTAATCCAAAAGATTCCGGATTTACATAACAGTTGCATAAAATAAAGGACAATAACACACTCCCTTATGTAGATCCCGTTTATAAATTGCCATTTTTAAATTTTTGTCATGCCCGAAGCCTGCCCTCGACTCCGATCGGGGGTCTCAGGCATCCAGAACTTCTTGAAAATACTGGATGCTCAATGTAAGTCTTCGCGAGAGTCGCTTCGACCGGCTTAAGGACTACCGGAATGACAGATAGAGAGACTGAATTTACGGACAGACACTATGTAACGTTAAGGGTTATACTTGCAAAGACGGTCGATGAGCATCTATTATTTCAGTATTGCGCCAGACGCCCCGCATAACCGGCTGTTTATGATAAAGAAACCTTTAATACATAAAAACATTCAGAAGATGAGGGCCGAACTATGAACCGGATTTCAGGCAATATTGTAGACGTTCTAAATTCATCCGTTTACCCCGGCACGATCGGGATCAGAAACGGAAGAATCGCTGAAATAGTAAAAGATGATAAGAAATATGATACGTACATCATCCCCGGACTGATCGATTCACATATACATATCGAGAGCTCTATGCTGGTACCCTCGGAGTTTGCCAGGCTGGCGGTCGTCCACGGCACGGTTGCATGCCTGTCGGATCCCCACGAAATTGCCAATGTACGGGGGATTGACGGTATAAACTTCATGGTAGAAAACGGGAAGACCGTCCCATTTAAGTTCTATTTCGGAATACCTTCCTGCGTGCCGGCAACCGATTTTGAGACATCCGGGGCAAGACTGGATTCCGGGAAGATTGAAGAACTGATGAAGAGAGAAGACTTTAAATTCCTGGGCGAGATGATGAACATCCAGGGGGTTTTGTCAGGGGAACCGGCGGTCATGGCTGAGATAGAGCTGGCAAAAAAATACGGCAAGAGGATAGACGGGCATGCCCTGGGGCTGAGGGGTGAGGACCTGAGAAAATATACGGGAACAGGCATAACCACAGACCATGAGACGGTCGATTATGAAGAGGGGCTGGAAAAACTGCGCTCAGACATGAAACTTCAGATCAGGGAGGGTTCGGCGGCAAAGAATTTCGACGCGCTGATCGGCCTGGTTAAAGACTATCCGGACGACTGCATGTTCTGCAGCGATGACAAATACCCGGAAGATCTGCTTAACGGGCATATCAATGACCTTGTCAGGCGGGCAATGGCCCTTGGCATCGACAGGATGTCGGTCCTCAGGTGCGCCTGCCTTAATCCGGTAAAACATTATGGACTGGATGTCGGGCTCCTGCAGGCAGGTGATCATGCCGATTTCGTGGTCATCGATAATTTCAGGGAGTTCAATATCCTTAAAACTTATATAAACGGAGAAATTGTTGCGGAAAACGGCAGAGCATTGATGCCTGAGACCGCCGTCGATATCGTGAACAATTTCAGCGCGCGAAAAAAAGGACCTTCGGACTTCAAGGTAAAGGTAGAAGGCGACCGGATAAACGTAATTGTGGCTGTTGACGGCCAGATAATTACGGGGAAGACCGTGGAAACGCCGAAAATCAGCAACGGCTACGCAATCGCGGACACTGACAGAGATATCCTGAAACTCGTTGTCGTTAATCGTTACAGGGATGCCCCTCCCTCCGTCGGTTTCGTAAAAAACTTCGGCCTTGAAAAAGGGGCGATCGCATCGTCTGTAGCCCATGACTCTCACAATATCGTGGCTGTCGGGGTCTCGGACGATGATATTCACGCCGCCGTAAATCTGATAATAGAGAATAAAGGTGGTCTGGCGGTCGCGTACAACGATCACAGGCGGCTTCTGCCGCTGCCTATAGCCGGTCTCATGTCGGATGAAAACGGCTGCAGGGTCGCCGGGCGCAGTTCAGAGATGGACAGACTCGCCAGGGAACTTGGATCAAAACTGAGGGCCCCTTTCACCACACTCTCTTTTATGTCTCTCCTGGTGGTCCCTGAATTAAAACTCAGCGATAAAGGGCTCTTTGACGTCGAAAAATTTGAACTTATAAGCTTATTTGAAAACAGGATTACCCTGAATCCCGGGGGCTGAATTGACAACCGTTCCTGATTA
>JAYWMP010000021.1:0-6721 GCA_035873255.1 Nitrospirota bacterium | reverse complement strand
AGCCTGCTTGTAAATCCCGGATTCTCGAAAAAGGACAGGGAGGAAGTATTAAAGCTGGTGGCTGAAAAACTTGCTTTATCCGACAAGATGCTGAAATTTATCATATACCTGGCGGAAATCAGGGTTGTCGTTGCACTGTCCGGGATAATAAAGATCGCCTCCGCAATTTATCTTGAAAAGAAAAAGCGCGCCAAGGCCGTTGTTCTGACACCTGTGGAGCTGAGCAAAAGCCATGAAGAGAGACTTAAGGCTTCCCTGAAACAATTAATAGAAAAAGATGTTGATATCGAAATCGTGCTTGATCCGACCCTTCTGGGCGGTGTTCTCGTGAAAGTGGGAAGCACAATGTATGACAGCAGTATAAAAGGCCAAATGAGGCTTTTAAAAGAAGAGCTTATAAAGGGGTGATTGTATGGAGATAAAAGTTGAGGAGATCAGTGAGCTTTTACGAAAACAGATAAGTGATTTCGAAAAAAAGGTTGATGTCAGCGAAATCGGGTCCGTTATGTCGGTTGGTGACGGTATAGCAAGAGTTTATGGCCTTGAGAAGTGCATGGCGGCGGAGCTGCTTGAATTTCCGAATGGTGTAATGGGTATGGCCCTGAACCTTGAAGAAGACATGGTCGGTGCTGTTCTCTTCGGTGAAGATTCGCTTGTCCGTGAAGGCGACATTGTAAAACGGACCGGAAGAATTATGTCCGTGCCTGTGGGCGAAGCCTTGAAGGGCAGGGTTATAAACGCGATAGGACAGCCCATTGACGGCAAAGGCCCGATAGAATCGAATGAATTGAGGATCGTTGATATGATTGCGCCTGGTATAGTCGACAGGCAACCCGTGGGTGAGCCGATGCAGACAGGTCTCAAATCGATAGACGCCATGATCCCGGTAGGAAGAGGACAGAGAGAACTCATAATCGGCGATCGTCAGACAGGAAAGTCCGCGATTGGTATTGATGCTATTATTAACCAGAAGGGCGGCGACGTAACCTGTATATACGTGGCTGTCGGGCAGAAAAGGTCTAATGTCGCGCGTGTCGTCAAGATACTCGAAGAGAACGGAGCGCTTGAACATACAATTGTTGTCTCGGCAACGGCCAGTGAGCCGGCGCCGCTTCAGTATATCGCACCATACACAGGTTGTGCGATCGGAGAATATTTCAGGGATAACGGGAAACACGCACTTATAATATATGATGATCTGAGCAAGCAGGCGACAGCCTACAGACAGCTTTCACTCCTGCTGAGACGTCCTCCGTGACGAGAGGCATTCCCCGGCGATGTATTCTATCTTCATTCCAGGCTTCTTGAAAGGGCCGCAAAACTTTCAGATGAACTCGGCGGCGGGTCTTTAACCGCCCTGCCTATTATCGAGACGCAGGCCGGTGACGTCTCGGGGTACATCCCAACAAACGTTATATCTATTACAGACGGTCAGATATATCTCGAACCGGAGCTCTTCTACGCCGGCGTCAGACCTGCCGTTAACGTCGGTCTCTCGGTCAGTCGAGTTGGTGGCGCCGCGCAGACCAAGGCGATGAAACAGGTTGCCGGAACTCTGAGGCTTGACCTGGCGCAGTTCAGGGAGCTTGCCGCTTTCGCCCAGTTTGGAAGCGATCTGGACAAGTCGACCCTGGCGCAGATAGAGAGAGGAAAGAGAATGGTTGAACTCCTCAAGCAGGGTCAGTTCATGCCGCTTTCCATGGAGGAACAGGTTGTAATTCTCTTTGCTGGAACACAGGGTTATATTGATGATATTCCGGTGGAATCAATACAGAAATTCGAGGAAGAATTTCTCAGGTATATCAGGGACCAGAAAGCGGACATAACAACTGAACTTGCAGACAAGAAGGCGTTGGATGATGACCTCAAGGCTAAACTCATAAACGCGGTGGAAGACTTCAAAAAGGGATTTCAATCCTGACAGCCCGGGTTTGACAATATATAAGGTATTAACATAGGTCATATAAAGGATTAGAATGGCAACATTAAGAGATATTCAGAGAAGAATAAAGGCGGTACACAATACCAGCAAGATAACAAAGGCCATGAAGATGGTGTCTGCTGCCAAATTCAGAAAAGCGCAGCAGAGAATGTTCGAGATGAGGCCGTATTCCGAAAGGATGAACGCAGTACTGTCAAGCCTTGCGAGTGGCGTGGAAAGTGAAATCCACCCGCTGCTGGCCGTCCGGCAGAGAAGGAAAATCGGGATTCTCCTTGTGACTAGCGACAGAGGACTTTGTGGTGCTTTCAACACAAACATTATCAAGGCCTGCTCCGCTCATATGGCGGAACTTGAAAAAGAAGGATTCAGTGTCAGTGTTAGTACAGTGGGCAAGAAGGCAAGAGATTTCTACAAAAGGAGAAGTGTCGATCTGCGGAATATCTGGACGGGCATTTCAGGCAAGCTATCTTATCAGAAGGTCACGGAAATAGCCGAGAGCATGATAGAGAGCTATATAAATGAGGAAGTAGATGAAATAATACTGATATATAATGAGTTCAAGTCTGTTGTTGCGCAGAAGATCGTTATCACGAGGCTGGTGCCATTGGCTCCAATTGAGTCGGACGGAGATGATCTCCCGGTGTACAATTTCATATACGAGCCGTCAAGGGAAGCGATATTCAGCAGGCTGGTTCCCAAAAACATAGAGATTCAGATATACAGGGCCTTGATCGAATCACAGGCCTCGGAAGAGGCGGCCAGAATGTCAGCTATGGAGAATGCCACACAGGCCGCCAATGACATGATACAGAGTCTCACTCTCCAGTATAACAAGGCAAGGCAGGCCTCGATTACCAAAGAACTTATGGACATCGTCGGCGGTGTTGAGGCGTTGAAAGGTTGAGATATAGAATGACTATAAAATTGAAAATAGATACGGGGGTATTAGTATGAATACTGGCAAGGTTTCACAGGTTATCGGAGCGGTTGTTGATGTTGAGTTTGAGGATGAACTGCCTCAAATCCTTAATGCAATACTGATTGACGAGAAGGCTGACCCTGAGAAGGGCACGCCCGCGATCAAAATTACGCTTGAAGTTGCGGCGCATCTGGGTGATAACCAGGTGAGGACCGTTGCGATGTCCGCGACCGACGGACTTGTCAGGGGTACGCCGGTAGTTGATACCGGAGAGCCTATAACTGTGCCGGTTGGAGAGGGTGTGCTCGGGAGGATACTCAATGTTACCGGAGATGGTATCGATAAACTTGGTCCTGTGAACGCTGCGCAGAGACTGCCGATCCACAGGCCGGCGCCTGAATTTGTCGAGCAGGAGCCTGTAACACAGGTTTTTGAGACGGGCGTTAAAGTCTTCGACCTGCTGGTCCCGTTTGTCAGGGGTGGAAAAATGGGAATGTTCGGTGGCGCGGGAGTCGGTAAGACAGTTGTTATTATGGAGATGATCCATAACATAGCCATGAAACATGGAGGTGTTTCCGTGTTCGCGGGCGTTGGAGAGAGGACAAGAGAAGGAAATGACCTTTATCGTGAAATGAAGGAATCCGGTGTTCTTGAAAAGGTCGCGATGGTCTACGGCCAGATGAATGAGCCCCCCGGAGCGCGCGCCAGGGTTGCACTGACGGCGTTGACTTGTGCAGAGTACTTCAGGGACGAAGGCCAGGACGTTCTGATATTTATTGATAATATATTCAGATATACACTCGCAGGTTCAGAGCTATCGGCATTGTTGGGAAGAATGCCCTCCGCGGTCGGCTACCAGCCGACGCTGGGAACGGATATGGGTATATTGCAGGAGAGAATTACGACCACCAAAAAGGGCGCCGTCACCTCGATGCAGGCCATATATGTGCCGGCCGATGACCTTACGGACCCTGCGGTTGCGACCGCCTTCACCCATCTGGACGGAACTGTTGTTCTTGCGCGTCAGATCGCTGAACTTGGTATTTATCCTGCTGTTGACCCGCTTGATTCAACCTCGAGAATCCTTGACCCCGCAGTCATAGGGGATGATCATTATGCTATAGCGCGAAGCGTACAGAAGATACTCCAGAGATATAAGGAACTACAGGATATTATAGCGATTCTCGGAATGGAGGAACTCTCGGAGGAAGACAAACTGAGCGTGTCCCGCGCCAGGAAAATACAGAGGTTCCTCAGCCAGCCCTTCCATGTCGCCGAGGTGTTTACAGGAACACCCGGGAAATACGTAAAGGTTGAGGATACCATCAAAGGATTTAAGGCGATAGTTGATGGAAAATATGACGATATGCCTGAGCAGGCATTCTATATGGTAGGCGGTATTGAAGAGGTCGAGGAAAAGGGTAGCAAACTCGGCTGGTCCGGAGGGGCGTAATGGCTGAAGGCAGGCTTCTACTTGAGATAGTCACCCCGTACGGTCTGGTTTTCAGCGAGGATGTAGATGAGGTTACCGCATCAGGCAGCGAGGGAGAATTCGGCATTTTGCCGGGCCATGTACCCTTTGTCACGACCCTGAAAATAGGGATGCTCGTATGCAGGAGCGGCAGTGACACCAAGAACTTTTTTGTTAGTTGGGGATATGCCGAGGTCGGACCTGACAAGATTCAGGTTCTGGCCGATAGCGCCGAAAGATCCAGCGATATAGATATCCAGAGGGCCAGGGAAGCGATGAAGAGGGCCGAGGAGAGGATGAAGAAAGCTGAAGAGATAGATTTCAGAAGGGCGGAAACAGCTCTCGAAAGGGCGGTGACCAGGATTCAGGTTTCCGAGGAGAAGAAAACAAAATAATTGTTTCAGTATGAAAGTTACAGCCTTTAACGGTAGTCCGAGAAAAGAAGGAAATACATATCACTCAATCCAGGTTGTACTGGAAGAATTGAAAAAAGAAGGTGTTGAGACGGAACTCGTTCAGCTCGGTGGCTCTGAGATAAGGGGCTGCAGGGCCTGTTTTAAATGCCTCGAGAAGAAGAATAAGCGCTGCATTCAGGACGATGATATGAATCTTTTCATCGGTAAGATGCTTTCGTCCGACGGCATAATCATCGGTTCTCCTACCTATTTCAGCAATGTGTCTACAGAGGTGAAGGCGCTGATCGACAGGGCAGGAATTGTTTCCCGGGTGAACGATCACCTGTTCAGGAGAAAAGTGGGGGCTGCTGTTGTCGCAGTCAGGAGGGCAGGGGCGACACATGTTTATTCGGGCATCAATTATTTTTTCGGAATCAGCCATATGATTATTCCGGGTTCGAGCTACTGGAATATCGGGGTAGGTAAAGATCCCGGAGACGTACTTAATGATGAAGAGGGCATAGCGACATTCAGAGACCTTGGCCGGAATATGGCCTGGCTGCTCAAAAAGATTTGTGTGTAGCAGCGCGCTACACGGACCCTCCCACTAAATAGAGTCTGTTTATAAATTGCCATTTTAAATTTTTGTCATGCCCGAAGTCAGTAATCGGGCATCCAGAAGGCATTGAAAACACTGGATTCCGGCTTAAGGACTGCCGGAATGACAGATAAAGAGGCTGAGTTTATGGACAGACACTAAATAGTAGCTGTGTGTAAAAATTTGGGTTTTCGCGTGCCATTTCGGCATCGTTGTTCTCGATGCAATTCCCTTAAGAACCCGAGAATCATCCGGGTTCCACAGACTCCAGTTTCTCGAATAGTTTCAGGATTAGCATATTTGATACAGGCAGGCCCTTTCTTGTTATCCTGATATAACCCCTGTTGATTTCCATAAGACCTTCATCTATTAATTCTCCGCAGTTGCCGGCCAGATCGATCCCGTTTCTTTCTGATTCGACTATACTGAGACCTTCGGATTTTCTCAGCCCGAGGAAGATGAATTCCCTGACTCTGTCTTCATCCGTTAGTCTGATTGATGATGCTTCGGGTGATATCCCGTTTTCAAGATTTTTGATATACAAATCAATGTCACTCGTGTTTTCCGACCGGACGCCGCTGACAAAAGAATGCGCTCCCGCGCCCACGCCGTAATATTCACCCCTGTTCCAGTAGTTGAGATTGTGCCTGCTTTCGAATCCCGGCAGCGCGAAGTTGGAAGTCTCATAGTGAATGAAGCTGTTCAAACCGAGATGGTCGATGGCGTGATCGTACATTTCCAGGATGATATCCTCATCCGGCGGGACGAGTCCGCCTGATTTAATGAGAGGGTATAGTCCGGTGCCTTTTTCAGGAGTAAGCTCGTAGGTTGATATATGACATGGGGACAATGCGACCGCCCTGGAGATGGTCCGCCGCCAGCTCTCGACTGTCTGCCCCGGGATTCCATACATGAGATCGACAGAGAAGTTTATCAGTCCGGCCGCTTTTACTGATTCGACAGTCCAGAGGGCATCGCTCGATGTATGAATCCTTCCGAGTGTTTTCAGCTCATCATCGTTAAAAGACTGTATGCCTATGCTCAGCCTGTTAAAGCCAAGGGAAAGCATGGTGTCTATTGTCTGTCTGTTGATCGCGCCGGGATTGGCCTCGACGGTGATTTCAATAGACGGGGAAAATTCAAAGCAGGCCTTCATGCTTTTTTGTAATTGATCGAAATTTTTACCGGAAAGGAGGGAAGGGGTCCCTCCTCCTATATATATTGCTTCCAATTTTGTCGCGGTATCTTTTTTGGTTTGCAGTTCCCGGCATAAGGCCTGTATATATCTTTCAGCTTTTGTCGCATCATATGGCTCCGACAGGAAATCGCAGTATATGCATTTTTGTATGCAGAAAGGGATATGTATATAAAGAAAATCAACCATAACTTTACGGAA
>JAYWMP010000303.1:0-3316 GCA_035873255.1 Nitrospirota bacterium | reverse complement strand
CCGATTCTGCTGTTTTGAATCCTTACATGCGGATAAATCGTCGCCCCCCTCCCTATCCTGGTGTCTCCTTCCAGTATGACATCCGGGTATATCGTGGTTTCTCTGCCGATAGAGACACCAGGGTGGATTAAAACCGAACCTGCGTCAAGAAAATTAACGCCTTTCCCGATCCATCCCTTTATTATCTGTCTCTTCAGCAGCATCGACGCCCTGTGAAGCTCTTCCCTGGTATTAACTCCCATGAATTCCTCTTCTATTCCTATACAATACGCGGCCGCATTCAATCCCTCCCGGGAAGACAATGCAATGATATCGGTGAGGTAATATTCGCCTTTCGACCTGTTCTTTCTGAGCTTATCCAGCAGATAAAGGGCATCACTGTTTATCGCGTAAATACCGCTGTTTACTTCATTTATTTTTTTCTGCGCGGGGTCTGCGTCCTTGTCCTCTATGATTGACAAAAGCATCCCTGCATCATCCCTCACTATCCTTCCGTAATCATCGGGATTCGCAGTCGTAAACGTAAGCACTGAAATTGAATTTCTGTTCTTCCCGTGAAGCGCCAGAAACTTCCTTAATGTTCCAGGTCCGATAAGTGGCGTATCCCCGTTCATAACAATAAGCGTCCCGTTAAAACCCTCAAGCACCGGGAGCGCGCACCGCAGGGCATGGCCCGTGCCTTTCGCCTCTTTCTGGAGGGCGAACAGGATATCTTCCGGTCCTACTGATTTTTTGAAAAGATCCATATGCTCTCCGGCCACAATCACGACCTTCCAGGGCTTAAGCTTCGCGGCCGTGTTTATGACACTCTGCACCATCGGGACACCACATACCATGTGCAATACCTTGGGGACTGATGATTTCATCCTCTTGCCCAGACCCGCCGCAAGTATGATACAGACTGTCTTCATGCTTCCATCCCGTTCATTTCCGAAGACACAACTGCACAGCCAGAAAAAAACGCCCCCCTAAAGTTAAACCATATTGAGATAATCATCCTTGACTGATATGTTAATACAAATCTCCTTCAAAAAGCTTGACATTGACCGGCTTTGCCTGTTCAGTCCATATCACGTAAAACAACGAAAGACCTTTTACCAGGGGATATAATTATTTGATAGCAGCACGGGATTTCATGAAAAAGAAGAAACCTACCCTCCAGGCTCTCCGTCAAACTCGGCGGGCATATCAAAATTGGCGTAAACATTCTGGACATCGTCATGTTCTTCAAGCGCTTCCATCAACCTGATCATCTGTTCAGCCGCTTTTTCATCCAGTGCAATATAACTCCTGGGGAGTTTTGTTACTTCCGCCGATTGGACCGGAATACCCGCCTTTTCAAGTGCGTCCTTCACAGCCGTGAAATCCTCCGGCGCTGTAATTACCTCATAATTCTCTTCCTGGGGATCGTTCTTCATATCTTCAGCGCCCGCCTCAAGCACAACGGACATTATAATGTCCTCGGAAGTCTTTGACTTGTCAACCAGAATATAGCCCTTGCTGTCGAACAGCCAGCCGACACACCCTGCTTCCCCGAGATTACCTCCGTGTTTGGCCATCATATGCCTTATTTCAGGGACGGTACGGTTCCTGTTGTCCGTCGTAACTTCGATTAATATCGCGACACCCGACGGCCCATAGCCCTCGAAGACTGCTTCTTCATAAGCGACCCCGGGGAGTTCGCCCGTACCCTTCATAATCGCCTTCCTGATATTATCATGTGGCATATTGACTTCTTTCGCCTTTTCTATCGCGGTACGCAGTCTCGGATTACCGCTCGGTTCGCCGCCGCCAAGCTTGGCGGCTATGGTGAGTTCCTTGGCGATCTTGGTAAACGCCTTGCCGCGTTTCGCATCGACTACGGCTTTTTTGTGTTTTGTTGTCGCCCACTTTGAATGTCCTGACACAATACTCCTCCAGAATTAATTTGGTAATATTTTATTTTAAAACACCGAAATCTTTCTATCTCTCCGCAACATCCACTGACACCCGGTCATACATCGCGAATCAGGATTCGATACCGTAATCCTTTATCTTGGTCAAAAGCGTTTTATAGCTCACACGTAATATCTCGGACGCCCTGCTTTTATTGCCCTTGACTTCCTTTAAGGCCATTTTTATCCTGCGTGTCTCGACAATTCTGGTTCCCTCTCTGGCAACATCTTCAAGTGTACCATCTAAAGGGAGCTTATTTAAAGAACTTTCGACGGAAACCTGGGGACTCAGGAAGATATATTCGGTAGTTATCAGGTCGCCATCACAGAGGATTATGGTCCTCTCTATACAGTTTTCGAGTTCTCTTACATTTCCCTTCCATGGATAATTCATCAACAGATTAATCGCGTCAGGGGAAATATTTTTTATCCTGGTTTTCATCTCCACGCAATATTTTTTAATAAAATAATCGGTCAAAAGCAGAATGTCTTCATCTCTCTCCCTTAAAGGAGGTATCACAACAGGAAACACATTCAGCCTGTAAAACAGGTCTTCCCTGAGCTGGGCGCCTTCTACTGCCTTTTCGATATCCCTGTTGGTCGCGGCAATTATCCTGACATCGATTTTAACCGGCTTTACACCACCAACCCGCTCAATCTCACCCTCCTGGATTACTCTCAAAAGCTTCGCCTGGAGTGATATGTCCATCTCGACAATCTCATCCAGAAATATAGTGCCCTTGTCCGCGAATTCGAACTTCCCTATCTTTCGTGAATCGGCGCCGGTAAAAGCACCCTTCTCATGTCCGAAAAGTTCCGACTCCAGAAGTTCTCTCGGCAGGGCGGCGCAGTTTATCGGGACAAACGGTTCTTTCCTTCTCGGACTCAGATTATGGATTGCCCTCGCAAAAAGTTCTTTCCCCGTGCCACTCTCGCCCAAAAGAAACACTGTAGTCCTTCTGGGAGCGACTTTCTGTACTTTCCGCGCCACTTCCGTAATGCTCTGACTCTTTCCTATAATATTCGGAGACCCGTATTTTAAGGCCAGTTCATCTTTAAGTAATATATTTTCGGTACGCAGTTTCTGCGTCTCTATGGCCCTCCGGATTAACAACAAAAGGTGGTCCGTATCAAACGGCTTGGTAATAAAATCAAACGCGCCCTCTTTTATCGCGTTGACAGCCATCTCGATCGTTCCAAAAGCGGTCATGACTATAACGGGAGTTAAGGGGGTCTCTGTTTTCACGGCTTTAAGAACATCCATGCCGTCTTTCCTGGGCAGTTTCAGGTCTGAGAGCACAACATCAAATTGGTTCTCCTTTATAAGTTTTATCCCCTCAAGGCCATCTCTGGCAATAGACGTCTCGTATTCCTCGGCTTCA
>JAYWMP010000246.1:0-7329 GCA_035873255.1 Nitrospirota bacterium | reverse complement strand
TATCTCCGCTGATGGGCAGTAGAGTATTATCTGAAAATATCCTGAAATTCACAATAACAAAGAGAGGAAATATGACAGGAAAAGTATTTTTAATAGATGTAACAAACAGGGACGGTGTCCAGACTTCACGCATCCTCCTTCCAAAACTGGCGAAAACGATGCTGAATATCTATCTTGATGAGATGGGTATCTATCAGAGCGAAATAGGATTTCCGGCATTAAAGCAGGAAGTGAACTACATTAACGCGAACCTCGACCTTGAGAAAAAAGGTGTCATCAAAAACATCCATCTCGAGGGATGGTGCAGGGCCGTACCGGAAGACGTGATTCTCGCACATAACAACTGCCCTGATATAAAACATTTAAATATGTCGGTATCCACTTCGGAGATAATGATCCAGGGAAAGTTCCAGGGCAAAAAGACCTGGGATGATATCCTGAAAACCATGGTCGAATCCGTTAAGATTGCAAAGGACCTCGGGATCGAGACCATCGGCATAAATGCGGAAGATGCGTCAAGGACCGAGCTTGAAAGGCTTATCGATTTTGTACTTGCCGGAAAAGAGGCCGGCGCCCACCGTTTCAGGTACTGTGACACACTCGGAACCGACGACCCCATTACCATATATAAAAGGATAAACAAACTTTCGGCCGCCACAAAGTTCCCGTTGGAAATGCACTGTCATAATGATCTCGGAATGGCGGAAGCCGTATCCTGCGCAGGCGCACAGGGAGCAGCTGAAAACGGGGTTGATACTTATATCAACACGACTATAAACGGTTACGGCGAACGCTGCGGAAACTGCGATCTGGTCTCTATAATACTGGCGCTCAAGTTCTCGCACGGATTAAAAGAGATGGAGCACCTCGATGAACGCGTGGACCTGAAGAAAGCATGGAAGATAGCTAAATACGCATCATTCGCATTCGGACTGCCTATCCCGATAAACCAGCCCGGCGTCGGAGCAAACGCGTTTGCCCATGAGTCAGGGATCCATGCGGACGGCGCCCTTAAAGACAGGCGAAATTATGAACTGTATGACCCCGAGGACGTCGGCAGGGGAGAACCTGAACTTTTTGAGACAGGGAGAATCATTACTACCGGTGAATACGGAGGGATCAAGGGTTTCAGACATGTCTATGACAAACTGGGCATACACTTTGAGACCGACGATGAAGCACGTAATGTGCTGGAGCTCGCGCAATACGCAAACCTTCACACACAGAAACCCCTGACGGACGATGAACTGCGCCTGATAGCAACTCAGCCGGATGCGGTCAGGAAAATACTTACAGTTTGCATTTAACCCCGAAGGTGTAATCCGGGAAAAAAGAGGCGTTGTCTGTTGATCAGACAACGCCTCTTTACTCTGGTTCCCTGCTTATCGCCCCATGAAACAGGCTTCGGGGGAATGACTCACCAACCGCCCACCAATCAACTCATCAGAATATATTCCTGTCTGGGGTCTTTCCTGCTCACCCGCTACATATTCATGGCCGATCTCCGGAATATATGATATGATTAAAGTCAATCAGTAAACAGAACAGTTTTAGCCGTCATTCCCGGTCCGTTGAGCGCGAATCCGGTCTTTTCAGCAAGTTCCGGTTGCACGAAGACTCCCGATCGGAGTCGAGGGCAGGCTTCGGGCATGACAAATAAAAAAACATTGAGATATAAACAGACACCGATTAAAAATTAACAGTTCAGGAGGCAAAAAAGATGAAAATATTACTGGCCACCGACGGGTCGGAACACGCTGAAATCGCTGCAAAATTTCTGACAAGACTCGATTTATCCTCCAGCGACGAGGTTACTGTCCTGCATGTAACTAACTGGGTCCCTTTTCAGGATGATATGGAATCCCATTATAGAAGTCTTAAATATTTCAGGGAGCAGATATCTCCCCGGATACTTGATGCATCGGTAGATATACTTAAGCCTGTCAAGGCCGGAATCACTGTTGCGGAAGAAGAGGGATATCCTGACCTGGCCATTATGGATGTGGCCGCCAGATATAACGCCGATCTGATCGTGGTGGGCGCCAAGGGGATAAAGGGCATAACATCCTTCTTCGTCGGAAGCGTGGCCAGGTCTGTCGCAATCAATTCTTCAAAGCCCGTCCTGGTGGTGAACGTCCCACTGGCGGAGATGTCGTCGGGGCCGATGAGAATACTGTTCGCTGCAGACGGTTCCTCCTCCGCCGTTTCGACCGCGTCTTTTCTGGCCTCGATACCTTTTCCGGAAGATACGGAATTGATGATTATGAATGTGGTGAATTCCGCTATCTCCGATGTGCCGGAAAGGTTCTTCCTCGAAATAAGCGATAAAATCAAAGAGGATGTGGCCAGGGCAAGGACCGAGGAATTTAAAATGTCAAAGAAGATTATCGATGAAACCAGGCCATACCTTAGCCAGAGATTTAAAAAAATAGACAGCCTCACAAAAATTGGAGACCCGTCAATAGAGATACTCGATTCCGCGGAGATATTAAACGCGGATATAATCGCGGTTGGATGCAGGGGCTTGAAGGGGATAAAAGGGATGATGGGCAGTGTATCGAGAAGAATACTCAGTCATGCCCGCTGTTCTGTTTTGATCGGAAAGACAGGCGCAAGCTGACTTTCCTGACGCCCTCCGTCGTGGTCAGCCGGTCTTTCTGTAAGCTCCTGGATTAGTTTATGCCGGCATCCAGGTAATTTTGTCGAACTTCAGCCTCAATCAGGGGATCTCCGGTTTTCAGGAAACGAAATTCATCATTGATGAATATGCCGGGGAAATCTCTCGACACTGCATTTAAAAAAAGTTATAATTTCCATGTCCTTTACACCGTAAAAACAACAGGAGGCTTTACCATGAAGACAAGGATTATATTTATTGTATTGTCGATAATATTTCTGTTTTCCTGTAATGAGGAAGAAGCCGGTAAAAACACGGGCCGGAATGAACTGCCCGGTCTGCTGCGGCCCTTCACCTTTGACGATTCATGTAATAAAGAAGATCCGTTGTTTTCAGAGATAGTGAAGAACGATATTAAGGGCAAAAAAACTCCTTTAGAGCTTATGCATTACTACGCGGATATACTGGACCGCAGCGCTTCGCACGGGGATATTGATGAAAAGCTGGACAGGCTTTTCATCTGCGGGCGGACTCCCGGGAATATGGATGGTTTTCTCCATGGTATTACTATAAGTCTCAGGACGGGGACCGACATATACAGACTCCTTAACGACACCCGCGAAAAACTCAAAATCGGCAGGGAATTCGATATTCTCCAGGCACTGTACGGCAGGGTCCTGTCAAAAACATCACCATGGGCAGGAAAAAACTTTACCCGGCTGGAGGAGAAAAAGCTGGAGGAGATGACAGGAGGTTTTTACAACAAGGATGAGACCGCCTACCTGGGGATAAATTCTTTCCGCAAGGACAATAAACGGTTTGTAAATAATCTGTCGAACTACATACTTGCCGCTGTTATGGATATGGAGGCGGTGCCGAAACCGGAAGACAGGGAGAGATCTTGGATACATGCCAGGGGTGGGTTCTTTATCGCAAAAAATGAAGAGTCGGTTGACCCCGGACATCAGGGAAAAGAGGTGATGGCCCTTAACTACAGGTGGAAAAAACTGGGCAATAAGCTCCCCAACAGGCTTCTGATCGATGAGATTGTCCAGATTTCAGAAGGACTTTACCTGGGTAAACTCTATTATGCCACTGAAATTAAATACATTTTTAAAAACTATGATCCTGGAGTCGCAAAAGAGGATTACCGCTACAGGAACTTCGGGTATTTCCTGCTGATGGATGATACGTGGCTTGACGAAAAGAACAGGCTTTTCCCCGAACTTGCGTACAATCTTACCGATAATCTGCCCGAAAAGTTCAGAACCTTCCGCTTTACAGACTCCATCGGGTGCAAGGCCATTCAGGCTGACCTGGGCGACCGTCCGACTATACTGCACTATCTCCAGGACATTTATACAGACATACAGAAAAAGCCGGATTACAAAGATGAGTACTTTGACAGGCTGCATTCGATTTTCATGTGCGGAGAACGGCCCGACGGAATAAGCGGTTTTCTCCATGGAGGAGTTGCCTCTTTTAAAAACGGTGGGTTGCTCAAGGCGCTTGGCAGAAGTGTCCTGAACGATATTTATCCGGCTGTAAGGCCTTTTTCCCCCTGGACAGGCAAGACTTTCACCAGGAGCTCAGTCGATGCGATAAAAAAATATATAGGAGACGATGCAATATATTATAAGGACAAGGACCCTGTTATCCTGGGAAGCAATACGTACAGAAAGGAGCTTGGACTGTCCCTTCCCGCCACAGCGTTTATAGAACACCTGGATAAAACAGGGATGGCGGTGGAGTATCCTGACGAAAAGGAGAAGAACGAAGACATATATGTGAAGAGTTTCTACTTTATTGCTACTAACGGTAAATCCATCAACCCTGAGAACAACGGCAGGGAAGTCCTGCAGTTTAACTACCGGTGGCCTGGATTGCATACCATGCCGCCCGACCACCTCTGCATAGATGAACTGGTCAGGATAGCCGACGGACTGTATCTGGGCCAGCTCCTGTATTCGACAAAACCGGAAACAGGTTATAGTCCGGACAAAGACCCATCGGTCTATAAATACGGGAACTTCGGATATTTTATGCTTATGGATGACGAATGGCATACTATCAGGGAGTTTATCTCCTTTGATTCCGATATATGAGATTTATATAATTCAGGTGAGACGATGAATAAAGTGACTATGGACGATATAAGCCTGAGAGACTATCACCTCGGGAATCTTGACCTTTTAAGGGACCTGCGAGATCTCCACTTTGCGTCAAAGAGCGAGATATGCATCGAGAGGGCAAAGTATATTACCGCGTATCTGAGGGACAAGGCGGACCCGGGTGACCCGCCGGTTATCAGGCAGGCAAAGGCTATAAACTATTTTCTGTCCAATAAGGAACCTCTGTTTCCGGATGACAACCTGCTGGCCGGCACAACAACCACAAAGGTCATGGGCGCGCCGATATACCCGGAGCTGACCGGACTGGCGATATGGCCCGAGCTTGAGACCATCAGCACCAGGGGGAAAAACCCGCAGCAACTTACTAAAGAAGACGCTGATGTGTTGAATCTTGAAATCTTTCCTTTCTGGATGGACGGCAATCTGATGGAAGTTGCCAGGAAACGCTACAACAACCCTGACTGCCAGAGGCTTTTTGAACAGTTTGTCTTCTTTATCGCCAGCAAGGCCGGCTGTATCTCCCATACTGTGCCGGACTTCAGAAAGGTGCTTGAGAAGGGATTAAACTATATAATCGAAGAGGCTGCATCAAAAGAGACTGGAATCAGGCAGAAGGGGGCGCTTTCAGGTGAAGATCAGGAAAAGATCGATTTTTACAGGGCTGTGCAGATCGCCATGCAGGGGATTATTAACTATGCCGCAAACCTCGGCCGGAAGGCGTCGGAACTTGCGGAAGCTGAAAAGGACCCAAGGAGAAAGCAGAACTTCCAGGCGATGGCTGCTGTCTGCGGCCAGGTACCTGCCGGGCCTGCCACCACCTTCCGCGAGGCCGTCAATTCCCTCTGGCTGATCCATATAGCAATACATGCCGAGAATATCAATATGGCAATGAGTCCGGGAAGGCTGGACCAGATACTGTACGGATTCTATAAAAAAGATATCGATGAAGGCAGGTTGACAGTCAGGGAGGCGATAGAATTGACCGGCTCTTTATGGTTGAAACTTGCCGATAATGTGAACCTCGTTCCTGAAACAGCAGAGGAACTCTGGGGCGGCGCAGGGACGGCCCCGGCCGTAACACTCGGCGGGATTGACGCTGAAGAAGAGGATGCCGTCAATGATCTTACCTATATAATGCTGAAGGTTACTGAACTGCTGAAGACCAGGGACCCGAGTATGAACGCCCGTTATCACTATGAGAAAAATACAAAGGAATACCGTGACAGGGTGAGCGAGGTGATCGTAAATACAAAGGCGGTCCCTGCATTTCATAACGACGTTGTGGACATAAAGATTCTCGAAGCTCAGGGCACACGGACAGAGCACGCAAGGGATTACGCTATCATAGGCTGCGTGGAGCTTTCGAGCAGCGGCAGGAGCTATGATGCGTCGAGTTCCATAATGCTTAACCTCGTTGCCCCGCTTGAACTGACATTATACAACGGGAAAAGACCTGTGACGGGCGATAAACAGATAGGCCCGGTGTCGGGTGATCCGGCAGGGTTTAAGAGTTTCGAGGAACTCCGGGAGGCGTTCGAGAAACAATTGACATGGCTTATTGGAGAAGCCGTCCAGCTTAATGAATATTTCGGAAGAATCCATCAGGAACTTATACCCACGCCCCTGTTGTCCGCTTTTTTCGAGGGTCCGATGGAAAAAGGCAGGGACCTGATATATGGGGGAGCTCTCTACAACTCTTCAGGCGCCACGCATATCGGTTTCGCGGACACAGTGGATTCCCTGAATGCCCTGGAAAAGGCTGTCTTCATAGATAAGGAATGTACGATTTCAGAGCTTCTCGATGCAATAAGAGTAGATTTCGCGGGTTATGAGAAGCTGCGCCAGTATCTGGTCAATAAAACCCCTAAATACGGCACTGAGGATCCGGTTGCCGTTAAGAATTCGCAAAACCTGATACATTTTCTGTATGAGACCTATCAAGGCTATACAAATTACAGAGGGGGGCGGTACAGGCCCGCCTACTGGACCATGACCAATCATTCCGGACAGGGAAGGCTCGCAGGCGCCCTGCCCAATGGACGGAAGTCCGGTGAGGCCTTTGCCAGCGGAATCACACCGGTGTCGGGAGCTGCAAAGGAGCTTACAGCGTGTCTGAATGCCGTTGCCGGGCTGGAAAGCCGTTGCATACCCGGGGGTGAGGCGCTGAACCTGAAATATACGACTGTTGAAGGCAGGGACGACCTGGAGAAATTCGGCCAGACCATAGAGGCATACTTCCGTCTCGGAGGCCTGCAGGTGCAGTTCAATATCATGTCTTATGAGACCCTTCTCGATGCGAAAAAACATCCTGAAAAAGATCCGGGCCTGATGGTAAGGGTTTCGGGCTACTCTGCATATTTTAATGACCTGAACGAGAAGATGAAGGACGAACTTATAACAAGGACTGAATATAACCTGAGAACCGGTAAGGCCGTGCCGTTCCCGGGCTTCTGATATGCCTGGATTTTATGCGGCGTAATGTTAGATAAACAGGAGGAGTAAATGCTTGAATCAATTTCGAATCTCTTTTTCTTCCGCAATTTCAGAGCGAAGAGGTTCAGGAATAAATTTGCAAATTGT
>JAYWMP010000236.1:0-4168 GCA_035873255.1 Nitrospirota bacterium | reverse complement strand
CAGAAATATAACGATGATCGTTGCGCCCAAGGCATAACGCCTGATCGTGACAAATATTTTCTTTTGAGGTATAATTACATTCCTGTTAAAAGACAAAAAAGTTGAAGAGCAATAACGTATTTTAGTTCTTTTTTATATGTTGTCTATTTATTTATTGTTTGGAGGAAGAGATGCCTAAGATGAAAACGCACAGAGGAGCGGCCAAGAGATTCAAACTGACCGCGAACGGGAAGATTAAAAGGAGAAAGGGATACAAGAGCCACCTCTTGACAGGAAAGTCCGCCAAGAGGACGAGACGCCTGCGGGCCGCGGTGCTTGTTTCGCAAACTCAGCATGCCAATATAAAGAGACTTTTGCCGTACCTGTAAGTAAGAGAGAAAAAGCGGCATGCGCTGATGTTTGTTTTTAAGTAGTCGTAAAATTATATGTAATCCGTTATTAGTATAGAGGAGGAAAAGATGCCGAGGGCAAAAGGTGGCTTTAAAACAAGAAGGAGAAGAAAGGGAGTCCTTAACCAGGCTAAAGGCTATTATGGCGCCAGGAGCCGTCTTTATAAAACGGCCACGGAAGCGGTGGATAAGGCGCTTTTATATGCATACCGCGACAGGAAGGTCAAAAAGCGTGAGTTCAGGTCCCTGTGGATTATCAGGATAAGCGCAGCTGTGCGTGCGATGGGTTTAAATTACAGTCAGTTTATTTCGGGCCTGAAAAAGTCTAATATACTGTTAAACAGAAAGGCACTGGCCGATCTGGCGTATTCCGATCCCAAGGCTTTCAGCCTGATAGCCGAGACTGTAAAGAAACAATTAGCTTCATGAAGTCCCGTGGATGATCTTTTTTCCCTAAAGAAAGCATTCCTTGAGGAAATCGGGTCTGTCGACGATCTGGCCGGTCTTCAGCTTGTCAGAACCAAATATTCAGGAAAGAAGGGCCTTATCAGGGCCAGGTTAAGAGACCTCTCCTCAATCCCTCCGGACAAAAGGCCTTTATATGGTAGCACGCTTAACGATATAAAGAACTTTATTGAAGAGACGATAAGAAACAGAGAGTTAATCTTCAAGACGAGGGAAAAGGAGCAGCGTCTCGAGACCGAGAAGCTGGATATAACGCTGCCGGGTAATTTCACGCCTTTTGGAAGAAGACATCCGGTGAACCAGATACTTTCCGAGATAAAGGATATATTTGTTTCGATGGGCTTTTCGATAGAAGACGGGCCCGAGATTGAAAATGATTATTATAACTTCGAAGCGCTGAATATCCCGAAAGACCACCCCGCCAGGGACATGCAGGACACGTTTTATATTTCGGACGATATTGTTCTGAGGACCCATACATCCCCGGTGCAGGTGAGGGTGATGGAGAAAAGGGACCCGCCGCTGAAGATTATTTCGCCTGGCAAAGTTTACAGGTGCGACTCCGATGTCTCTCATACCGCCATGTTCCACCAGGTTGAGGGTCTTATGGTCGATACCGGAATATCGTTCAGTGATCTCAAAGGTGTACTGGAATTATTCATTCACAGCCTCTTTGGCGCGGACACGCCTGTGAGGTTCCGTCCCAGTTATTTCCCTTTTACAGAGCCAAGCGCCGAGATTGATATCGGCTGTATCTTCTGTTCAGGAAGTGGCTGCGGGGTATGTAAGACTACGGGCTGGATCGAAATACTCGGCGCCGGACTTGTAAATCCCAGGGTGTTTGAGATGGTTGGATATAATACCGATGAATATTCGGGATTCGCTTTCGGCATGGGTGTGGAAAGGATCGCGATGTTGAGGTATT
This sequence comes from Nitrospirota bacterium, assembly GCA_035873255.1. Classification (GTDB taxonomy): domain Bacteria; phylum Nitrospirota; class Thermodesulfovibrionia; order Thermodesulfovibrionales; family UBA6898; genus JAJRYC01. Next base: position 2,389 of record JAYWMP010000236.1, on the reverse strand, counting down.
CGATAGACGACATCAGGCTTTTCTATGAGAATGACGTCCGATTTCTGAATCAGTTTTAAAGGTAAAAGGTACGGGGAAGATTAATGCGCGTTTCTTTTGAATGGTTGAAAGATTTTGTAAATATATCCGTTACACCGGAGGAGGTCTCTCACAGTCTGACCATGGCCGGGCTGGAGGTGGAGGGTATTGATACCTCTGTTGGCGGAGATAGTGTATTTGAAGTCAACGTGACACCAAACAGGCCGGATTGCCTGAGTATCCTGGGCATCGCGAGAGAAGTGGCCGCTACTTACAGGTTGCCTCTGGAGATGCCTGGCGATGACATTCAGGGGGACCTTCCCGCCTCTGATATCCGGGTGGAGATATTAAATCCGGAACTCTGTCACAGATATACCGGCAGGCTGATTAAAGGCGTTACGATTTCCGATTCTCCGGAATGGCTGAAAAACCGTCTCGAAAAATGCGGCATAAGGTCTCTCAATAATAATATCGTTGATATAACAAATTATGTTCTTCTCGAGATGGGTCATCCACTGCATGCGTTTGACGCGGACAAACTTTCCGGCGGTGTAATAAAGGTCTCAAAAGCCGGAAAAAACAGGAGTATTACTACACTTGACGGAATCGAAAGAGAATTATCCGGTGATGCGCTTTTAATAATGGATGCAAAGAAAACACTGGCGTTGGCAGGTGTTATGGGCGGAGAGGATTCGAGCGTAACTTCCGGGACAAAGAATATTTTCCTTGAAAGCGCCTTTTTTGCGCCTGTTTCGGTAAGAAGGGCTTCAAAAGAACTTGGTTTGAGGACCGAATCCTCCTACAGGTTTGAGAGAGGAACGGACATTGAGTTTCTTGAAAACGCTCTTAACAGGGCCGCCCTGCTTATCAGGGAGACAGGGGGGGGGATAATCCATGAAATCGTCGATGTCTACCCGGAAAAGTTCAAGCCCGCGACTATAGAGGTTAATTACGCCAGGGCCAATGCCCTTCTCGGGGTTAAACTGGAGAAAGGCGAGATGCTGAAGTCGCTTGAACGGATCGGGATAGGGGTGGAAGACAGAGGCGAGGTTTTTCATGCGTTTCCACCTGCCTTCAGAAGGGACATAACCGGACATATAGATATAGTAGAAGAGATAGCCCGGACTTTTGGCTATGGCAATATCCCCGCAAGGCTTCCGAAGACAATTTTGTCGGGTGGCGTATTGAATCATAAAGAGCGTGGTATTAACAGGATCAGGGAAACGGTCCGGAAAACAGGGTTTACCGAGGTTGTCAATTACAGTTTTATGAGTCCGTCCGACCTGGACATGATCTCGATACCGGCGGGAGACAAAAGAAGGAGACATCTGGGCCTGAGGAATCCTCTAAGACAGGAGGATTCTCTGATGAGGACCACGCTTGTACCTGCGTTGATTAATAATTTCGCCTATAACTTTTCGATGGGTGCAAGGGACATAAGATTATTCGAAATATCAAAGATTTTCATAGCTGAAACAGACCGTCTGCCGACCGAGGGGCTAAGGATTGGTGGTATATTTTACAGGGAGAATATCCCTTCACTCTGGAAGGAGAGTTCTCAGGCTTTTTTTATTGTAAAAGGCGCCCTGCAGTCCCTGTTTGAAGAGATGAAGATTGGTGGTTATACCTTTAAGCCCTCGGAAGAGGTTTTTCTGCATAGGGGGAAATCCGCGGATATCGAGTTGAAAGGAACAAAGATCGGCTTTATCGGCGAACTCGTCCCCGATGTTGCTGAAAGCCTCAACCTGAAAGTGCGTAAGCCTGAAATTATAGTCTTTGAATTAAACATTGATACGATACTTGCTTTCCTTCCTGAGAGGCTGACATACCGCCAAGTTCCTAAATATCCTTTTATTGAACGTGATATAGCAATAATTATTGATGATAGTCTGACCGCCGCCGGGGTCATGGATGTTATAAACAGTTTCAGGTCGGAATTTATAGAAACGGTGGAGATATTTGACTGTTATAAAGGCGGGAATATTCCAGCCGGCAGGAAGAGCCTCGCGTTCAGGATAATATTCAGGTCCGGGAAAAGGACATTGACCGACAGCGAGGTCGAATCTGTTCACCGGGAATTGGTGGAATATGTGCTGGAGAAAACCGGTGGAGAGTTAAGATACAGGTCTTAGCCGGTTGTTTTGCTTTTCTCCCCAGTGTTTATTATCGCCGCTTCGATATCCCCCCCCTGACTGAGATTTCATCATGGGGAGCTGCCTGCATCTCCGGGATCAGTCGAAAGCCCTTTAATGCCGTCAAGACCCTCCCATCGCATTTATTGTTTTGTTTGCCCGATGCCTGCCTGCCTGACATCCAGTCGAATTCTATTGTTATTTCAGTCATATTCCCTCCCGCCTTTTAAAAAAGATAT
>JAYWMP010000179.1:0-2447 GCA_035873255.1 Nitrospirota bacterium | reverse complement strand
CACCCCGATCAAAAGGGCTTCCATATCTATGGAGATCAATTTCAGGCTTTCCTTCCCGCTCTCTATCTTTGCGATACTAAGCAGGTCCGAGACCATATTCGACAGTCTTATTCCCTCATTAAGTATTATACCAAGGTATTTCCTGGCCTTTTTTTCCTCTATATCTCCATCAAGCATCATTTCGGTCATTCCGACTATCGCCGAAAGCGGCGTTCTGAATTCATGCGAAACAGATCTTATCAGTCCGGTCTTCATTCCGTCTATCTCTTTTTCCCTGCTTATGTCCCGGAGTAGATTCACAGCGCCAATTACCTTTCCCCCGGCATCAAGAACGGGATCGCTGCTTATCAATAAGGGTGTTGCATTTCCGTACGCCATTATCATCACGCCTTCGGCATCTGCGCTTTTGCCTGCCAGGGCTTTTTCCAGACATGCCTCAAGCATCATTATGAAATCGGTATTCTCATCCCGGCCCTCAAAGACATCTCTTACGGTAAGACCCACTGCTTCCTGTGAAGTAATACCTGAATTTCGCTCAAAAGCCCTGTTTACAGATATAATTCTTCTGTTATTATCTACCGTAAGTATACTATCGGTGACACTCTGAAGGATAGCGTCTGAAAGGCCCCTCTCCATAATCACGCTGAGATAAAAGTCCGATCGTTCTATCGCCACCGCCAGGAAATTAGCTATGATCTGCAAAAAATGGATCTCTTCTTCCTTGAAATCCTTGCAGTCGTGATAATAAAGCGCATACGCGCCGACAGATTTATCTCCTATATACATCGGCACGGAAACAGCTGTGTAAAAAGACAGGGCCGCTATTTCAGGATGGATGTAAAATTTATCCTCCGACCGGATATCCTGAATCACCGTCGGCATCCTCTTTTCAATGGAATAACCTTCTATGGAGCTCGTTCCCTGCCGGTAGATGATCCCGGTCCCCGAGCTCTTGATATCAGTCGCTGATTTCAATATGAAGTTCCTGTCATCATCGCTCACAAGCAGCCAGGCAAAATCGGCCCTGAAAAAATCCTTTAACAGCATCAGGATATGTCCCGTAATGCTCTTGAGTTCGACCGCGGAGCCTAAGGTTGTCGACAGGGAAAGCAGCTGCGCGTGTTCTTCTTCCCTGCGTTTCCTCTGATATTCATATAACGCCCGCATCTCTTCATAGAGCCTGATATTTTCCAGGGCGATGCCGGTCATATCACCTATCGACTTAAGGATATTTTCTTCTTCAATGGTAAAGACATGGGGCTTGAAATTAAAGAGGCAGAATACACCCAGAATTTTAGCCTTGCCCTTAATCGGAATACAGCAATATCCCTTCATGCCTGAATACCTGATCCGGGATTTCTCCGACCTGACGTCTTTTGAAATATTGGAAGACGTCACAATCCGACCCGAAACCGCGACTTTCCCGGGGATGTCTTCGCCAACCCTTATCCTGCCCAGCTTTTTTACATATTCATCGGATATGCCCCTGTGATACCGGCATAGCATCTCTTTCCCGGTCTCATTGATAAAGAAAATTCCTCCGCCATCCATATTCATCATCTCTATCATTTTGTCCAGCACCTCCGTGAATATCTCGTCCGGACTGAGCGACCGGCTGAAGATCCCGGATATACTGTTCAGGGCAACCAGCTCCCTGTTCTTCCTGGATATCTCTTCCTCGTTTTTCGCCCTTTCAGTAACATCCCTGAAGAGCTCCACTACACTTATTACATCGCCTGAAGAATTCCTGATCGGACTCGCCACAACCTCATGGTACTTTAAGGCTCCAGATAAGTCCGGATGCCTGTGCGTTGTCCTGTGACTCCTGCCTGTCCTGAAGACAGCTTTTGCCGGACATTCCTGTCCCTCCGTCCAGCATGGATGGTACAGGCCATGAGACACTGTATAACATGGCGCTCCTATAATCGGAGACCTCAAGCTCAGGGTGGCCGCCTTATTGGCCTTGACAACCCTGTAATCCCGGTCTATCACCAGGAGCTCGTCCTGGATGCTGTCCATAATAGTCGCCAGATAATCCCTGGATTGCCGCAGCGCGGTCCTGAGTTCACTCTGTTCCCTGAAATCTTTCAGAACACTAATCCTGCCGTATAGCCTGTCATTGATATAAATCGGGCCGCCGCTGATCAGGACCGGTATCAGCGAACCGTCTTTAGCAAGAATACTGATTTCGTATATGGAGGATATCCCTTCTTCCCTTTTTTCAAATAGCGAGGCGTGCATAATAGCGGCGTTTTTTTCATCAAAAAAATCATAGATAGAGGCGCCTGTCACTTCATCCCTGGAGTACCCGAAAAGCCTTGTGAACGCCGGGTTAACATCCAGCAGGTTGTTGTCATTATCAACAACCCAGAGGGGATCAAGCATCGCCTTTATATAAATATCCTTCTTCTGAAGCTCGAAAGTCTTTTCTTTTAAAGCTGTCGCCA
>JAYWMP010000176.1:0-1511 GCA_035873255.1 Nitrospirota bacterium | reverse complement strand
AGGAGATCTATAAACTCTCAAGGAGGGAGACCGAAGTAATTAATCTGATCATCAAGGGAAAAAGCACCAGGGAGATGGCGGAAAGCCTTTTTATATCCGAAAGCACTATAAAGACCCATCTCAGGCATATATATGATAAGGCAGGCGTTAAAAACAGGATCGAGCTTCTGAGACTTCTAAATAATTGAACATGTCCATATTGTCATACCCAAAGTCTGTAACCAGGCGTAAGGAACCCACTGAACAGACTGGATTCCGGGGACTGGGAACTCTTGCAATTTTCCTCAATTATGACTGGACATCGGGTGAGATGCGGGGCATGGCGCGCAATGCCCCTGCTTTTTCCGCTGGGAATGTATTTAAGATTTCTCCTGCCGTCGAAATGACTGCAGGCAAAGTGTGTATTTAGTGTCTGTTTATAAACTACTGTTTGTAATTTCGTCATGCCCGAAGCCTGCCCTCGACTCCGATCGGGGGTCTTCGGGCATCCAGGTCGCATTGAATACACTGGCTTCTCGCTCAATCACCGCCGGGGCGGATATCGAGACTCGAACTTACAGAGAAACACTATCATGATCTGGATTCCCTCTCAACGAACCGCGGGAATGACTAAGTGGCGCACAATGGCAGGGCAGGGCAGGACAGAAATTTTGTCATTCGCGCCAGCTGACGGTAATCTTTTGTTTTCAAAGACTTCTAATGATTACGTAGAACTTCAGGCACCTGTTCTTCAACGCCTTCCTCTCCAGATGCAACGCGTTCGCGTATTTCCTTTCTTTCCTTGACAGTATTTCTTCTCTTTTCGCGCATCAGCTTTCTCTCGGCCCGTCTCTCTGCCCTTCTCTTTTCACGCTCCAGCCTTCTTTTTTCTCTGTCAGCCTCTTTTTCATCAAATTTTTCCAGTTTACCCTGTGATATCGCATTCTGACGCCGCATTTCCAGTCCCCTGGCCTTCAGCTCGGCCAATGTGGGCCCATTACTTCCAGCGCCTGTACTGGATGATGGCTGGGAGGAAGATTTAAGCGCCTGATTCCCCGGCAATACTTTTGCTGTCGCCTCTGATTCAGACCGCTCGAATATCTTTATTATCCTGATGGAATCACCCTGATACACAAAGGCGTGATTCAACGGTCTGATGATCCTCTTAATCGCCGTCTCCAATGGCTGGTCCTTAAAATCCACAAAGATTTTTTTGTTCAGATCCGGGTTCATATAAACATCAATGTCCGCCTTCTGACTCACATCGAGCAAAAGCTCCCTTAGAGTGCTGCCTTCTGAACTGACCGAGAGACGGCTGTTCCGGGCATCGTATGTTACCTGGGACAGGGCGGTTGCCGGTATAAAAACAACCAGAATGGCAATTAAGTATATTTTTTTGAGCATTACAATCTCCTTTTGCCGCAAAAAACTTGAATTATGCGCGTCATACATTAGACGCGACAGATACTGCTGTTTTTGGTTTCGAAGGAGAATACCCGAAAAATCCCGGGCTTATCCCTTCGGTCGAACTG
>JAYWMP010000020.1:0-3864 GCA_035873255.1 Nitrospirota bacterium | reverse complement strand
TTATGAGATAAGGGAAAATGGTACAATTGCAGAGAAATCAAAATCAGGAGGGAACAGTGAAACTGCTGAACGATTTAAAGCTGCAATTTGAAAAAGAGTTATGGGCATTGAATCCCGAACTAGCTGTAATAGACACGATTTTAAACAAGTATCCCGAGATATACGAAATGGTGCAACAAGATATCACAGGGGGCAAAGAAGGCAGTAAATTAGGCAGACAGGACATACCTGCAGTAGAGCAGATTGTAAGAGCGGCGATCTACAAAGAGACGAAGAACCTGACCTATCGGGAGCTTGAGTACGAACAGCATGATTCGAGGATATGTGCAACATTCCTCAAGCTTGAGGATCGCAAGCCGTATTCATTCGAAGTATTTCATAAATACATATCGAGGATAGGCGGGGAATCATTAAACAAGGTATTGCTGGAGATCAACAGAATTGCGATAGGGGAAGGTATTGAAGACGGCAGGAGTATTCGGACCGACAGCACCGTGATAGAGACAAACATACATCATCCAACAAACAACTCTCTGATATGGGATTGCATCAAGACAATAGACAGGCTATTGAAAAAGCTAAAGGATAACGGGTTAGAGATCAAGGTAAGGAGCTATAAGAAGCAGGCAAAAAAGCGCCATTACAAGATCAATAACACTAAATCGGAGGACAAACAGAAGGAAGAATTCAAGAAACAATTGAAGTTGTTACGGAGCAGCATCAATCAGGCTGAACGTGCATTAATGGTGACAGTTCCGAAAACAATAACGGGATGGATTGAAACAGAAGCGACTATTAAGGCGCTCAAGGATCTACTTCCGAAGGCGGAGAAAATCTATGACATATCCTGGCGACGTGAGATTCTGGGGCAGTCCGTGCCGAACAAAGAGAAGATATTTTCGATCTATGAAGACCACACGGATATAATCGTAAAGGGGAAACGGGAAGTTGAATTTGGGCATAAGGTAAACCTTACCGGCGGCAGGAGCAATCTGATACTTGACTGCCGGATACTGGATGGCAACCCGGCAGATTCAACGCTCTACACTGATGTGCTGGAGAGAATAGAGGCGAACTACGGGATAGTGCCGAGGGACATGGTAACAGACGGTGGCTATGCGTCAAAAGCCAATGCCGAGGCAGCTCAGGAAAAAGGGATTGTCAATATAGTATTTAACAAGATACGGGGCTCTCTGAAGAACATTACAAGAAGCATGAATATGGAAACCCGGCTGAAGAAATGGCGAAGCGGAATAGAGGCAGTGATTTCGAACCTGAAAAGAGGGTATGAATTGTTTCGGTGCGAATGGAGGACGAGGGCACGATTTGATGCCAAGGTGTACTGGAACGTGATTGTCTACAACATTCGTGTGATGACAGGAGCATTGCTTGCGAAAATGCAGACACAGATGCAATGACAACAGGCAAATGACCGGGATAAAAAGATCGCAAGTGGAGACCTATGTCCAGAATCGTGAAAAAGACTGCAACGAACCATGATTATGGGAAATAAAGGACAAAAGCTGAAAAATGTCTGGACTCCCATGGGTAGGTTCGATCCCTTAAAGCAGAATATTGGGAGTTTATAAACAGACACTATATAAGAACAGCCCTGAAGGGATGGCCGCCCTGTCAGCCTTACAGGCGCGTAGTCAAAACACGTATTTAATCAGGATAAAACCTCCGATAAGGAGCACCATAAAAACAAGACTCAGAAGATTGAAATATTTTTCTATGAAATCCCTGATGGAAGGCCCGAACTTCCGGATAAGAGCGGCGACAAGAAAAAAGCGGGCGCTCCTGCCAATAACAGACGCCACCATAAACAACCGGAAATCAAATTCAAAGACACCCGATGCGATTGTGAAGACCTTGTAAGGGATGGGTGTTATGGCTGCAATAAGAATCCCCCAAAAACCAAGCTGATCATACTTTAATTTGATCGCATTCATGATCTCCTGCCCATGATAGAAGTCTACAATGGGCCTGCCGACTGTTTCATAACCATAAAGACCTATGCCGTAACCCAGAATGCCGCCCAGGACTGAACCGGCCATGCAGATTGTTGCATATTTAAAAGATCGTTTTGGAATGGAAATAGCCAGGGCTATCAAAAGCACATCAGGAGGAACAGGAAAAAAAGACGATTCACTGAACGCAAGCAAAAAAAGGGCGGGGGTTGCATATGGAGTCTCGGCCCAGTGCAATACCCAGTCATAAAGTTTTTTAAGAAATTTCATTTTTAAATATATCCCAATTCCTTTTCAAGCGCCAAATTTACGTTATGGCTGAAGCGGTCATATGCACCCTTCCGCCGCATTAACAGACTGTCTCCAGGCCTCATTTGAGATAACATAACTCAAAACAGCCTTTCCTGCCCCTTGATCGCCTTCCGTGCTATCTTCCCGAATATCCTTATCTTCCCATATTCACCGTCATATCCCGGCGCTATATGGACCTTATGGTCCCGCACCATCGAAACCGCCTCGGCCAGCCTGGATGAGCCGACCCTTTCTATATCCGCGACCGGGGTATCCAGAAGTATCTTAAACTCGTTTCCGAGATCATCAAGCAGTCCGGAATATATCTTTCCGACAGCCTTGCTCTTTGGACCGACCCCTATGGTCTCGGATATTATCTCATCAAGCGGGATGATCGAATAATAATCCAGGGGGGCTTCCTGCCTGAAGTCCTCTTCCCTGTCGGCAAGCTTCTGAACCCTGTGCATAACGCCGACTGTCAGTTTCCTGCCGCAGACAGGACAGAGATAATTATACCTGATCGTCTCCTCCGGCGAGAAGCAGACATCGCACGCCCTGTGCCCGTCATAATGATACTTGCCTTCCTCAGGGAAAAACTCTATAGTGCCAGGGAAACCCTTGCCTGTTTTTAATGCCCCGGTTATACCCATATAAGAGACATTTGTATCGAAAATATTTGCTTCACGTCCCAGTTTTGACGGTGAATGCGCGTCGGAATTGGATATCAGCGTGATATTATCGAGGGCGGACAGCCGCCGGTTCATGGACGGATCAGAGGAAAGGCCTGTTTCGATCGCGTAAACATGAGGGGTCAGGTCTTCGAAGCATTCCTCCAGCGAATCAAATCCGGACATAGCTCCAAACACTGAAAAATGTGGTGTCCAGGCATGCGCGGGTATAAGCATCGCTTCACTCGACTCGTTCATGATAATCCTCAATAGCTCCTTCGCGTCAAGCCCGAGTATGGGTCGTCCGTCTGAAGCAAGATTCCCGATCTTTGAGAGTGCCTTGTTTATCGCTGCCGCCCCGGCGAATTCAGGGACGAAAACGATGCAGTGAATCTTTCTTGTCCTGCCGTTTTTACTGTAAATACAGCTGATCTCGGCCGTGAGCAGAAATGAAACATCGGAGCGGCATGACGCCGGGACATCGCCTGTCTGAAACTCCTCTCTTAACCCGAATAAACCGTTGCCGGCCGGTTCGAGTTTATTCTCCAGTTCCGAAAACCAGGCGGGGTGAGTAAAGTCTCCCGTACCAACGACCTTGATACCTTTTAACTGCGCCCATTTCCATAAGCTCTCAGGCGACATTTCCCTGCTTGTCGCGCGCGAATACTTCGAATGCACATGAAGGTCAGCAATAAATTTCATGATGTTATGCCAAAAAAATGAGGTTAACTTTAAAATGCATTTGGGGGTTAATTAAAAAACACTGATGCCCTGGGTTCTGTTATGCGAAATAAGAAGAAAAGCCTCCACTCACCTGAGCTTGAGCCTGGCAAGCAGCATCCCCGTATATTTGTTCAGAAGATTTTGCCTGCCCAGAAAAGGAAATACAGGTTTTCTCCTTATGTTAAAGCTTTCAAGGGTATTGCTAATCTCCC
>JAYWMP010000275.1:0-7438 GCA_035873255.1 Nitrospirota bacterium | reverse complement strand
GTTTCTCCAGGCAAGCACAGTCGGGCTTAGCCTCGTCCTTTCAACTTTTGTCGGACTCGCCATAGGCTACTGGCTCGACAAACTATTCGGATCATCTCCATGGCTTACCATAATATTCCTGATCATTGGTATCATCGCGGGCTTCAGAGAACTCTTCAGAATAGCAAAGAAACAGGGCGATGGAACTGACGACAAAGATATATAAAAACTCAATAATCGTGCTGGTATTGCTGTCCATACCCTCGGCTTTTATTGACTGGAAGACATACCCTTCCGGCATCATGGCCGGAGGAATACTCGGACTTGTTAATCTCAAAGCCCTTTCCTGGGGTATTGAAGGGATAATCGGATCGAGAAGGGCTACCGCGCCAATGGTATTTTTCAGTATGTTTCGCCTTTTCTTTCTTCTGATAATAGTCGCGGCGCTTGTACAGCTGAAGCTGGCTAATATCTTAGGGATAATTGCGGGCTTTACGGTAGTTTTTATGATGATTCTGATAGAGGGGTTTAAATTCGCGAAAAAATCCGGTTAATAATAACCGGTCAGAACTCGGACTTAAGCGCCCGGTTCATAAGAGTCTTCACAATATCTTCAGGCGCCTTGCCTTTGTACAGAACTTTATAGACCTGCTCGACCACCGGCATTTCCACCCCGAATTTCCGGGAAAGCTCAAACGCTGACAACGCGGTTGCAACCCCTTCCGCTACACTCTTTGTCGCGGACAGGATATCATTAAGCTTCATTCCTTTTCCGAGATTCACACCTACTGAATAATTCCTCGAAAGAGGGCCTGTGCATGTCAGCACCAGGTCCCCCAGGCCGCTTAATCCAGAAAATGTCTTCTGGTCCGCGCCCATGGCCTCTCCCAGTCTCATAATCTCGGCAAGTCCCCTTGTTATAAGGGCCGCCAGAGCGCTGTGGCCAAGCCCAAGTCCGCTGGTAATGCCGGATGCTATGGCGATCACATTTTTCAGAGCGCCGCCGAGTTCAACCCCGAGGACGTCCGTATGGGTATACACCCTGAAATAATCAGTATTGAAAATTTCCTGGAGTATAAGTCCGGTGGAGGTGTTTTCCGTGGCGAGCGTCACCGCGGTCGGAAACTTCCTGATAACTTCCCTTGCAAAGCTCGGCCCTGAAATAACCGCGACCTCCATGTTCGATATTTCGTTCAGAATTGATGACACTGTCAGCATGGTCTTCTTTTCAATCCCTTTTGAAGCACTGATTATGATCGCGTCTTCTGAAAGATATTTTACCGCCTCCGTAAAAACAGGGCGCACGAACTGTGTCGGCACAACGTTCAGTATATAGCGGGCGTGCCTCATCGCCTCTTCAAGATTGTCTGTTGCTTTTAATACAGGGGGCAAGGTAACACCAGGGAGATACATGCTGTTGACACGACTGTTGTTTATAGTCCCGGCAAGCCCCTGTTCATGAGCCCAGAGTAATACATCATAGCCTTTTTCCGCCAGAAGGCTCGAGAGAGTAGTTCCCCAGCTGCCGGCCCCTATTACGGATATACAACTCATAATCCCATCCCTGCCGTCATTTATTTTGTTCCAGGGCCTTTTCTATCCTGGCCCATGTATCACGCAGCGTTGCAGTACGGTTGAACACCAGTCTCTTTTTGGATGTCTCAACGGTATCAACACAGAAATACCCCTGCCTTTCAAACTGGAATCTACTCCCGGGCGCAGCGACATCCAGGGACGGCTCAGCCCTGCAGGATTCCAGCGTCGCCAGAGAGTTCGGATTTATATACTCCTTAAAGTCGGTTTCATCTTTGGGATCGTCGGGGTTTGGTTTCAGAAATAGATGCTCGTACAGGTGCACATCACAGGCAATGGAATGCTCCGCCGAAACCCAGTGCAGCGTCGCCTTAACCTTGCGGCCATCCGGAGAATCGCCGCCCTTTGTCTCCGGATCATAAGTGCAGTGCAGCTCTGTTACTTCACCTGTCTCTTCATCCTTTATCACATCAACGCATTTAATGTAATATGCATACCGGAGTCTCACTTCCCGTCCGGGCGCCAGCCGGTAAAATTTCCTGGGAGGGTCCTCCCGGAAATCATCCCTTTCGATATACAGTACTTTTGAGAAAGGGACTTTCCGCGTCCCCATGTCTCTATCTTCCGGATTGTTGACGGCATCAAGTTCTTCCGTCCGGCCTTCAGGATAATTAATAATGACAACCTTCAACGGCCGGAGCACCACCATGACACGGGGAGACCTCCTGTTGAGGTCCTCACGAATACAGTATTCAAACAGCGCCACATCGACCAGGCTGGTCCTCTTTGCCACCCCGATACGCTCACAGAAATTCCTGATCGACTCCGGCGTATAGCCGCGTCTGCGCAATCCCGATATTGTGGGCATACGCGGGTCGTCCCACCCCGTAACATATCCACCTTCCACCAGCTGCAGAAGCTTCCGCTTGCTCAGGACCGTATGGCTGAGGTTCAGCCGCGCGAACTCGATCTGCCTGGGGTGAAAAATATCCAGCTCATCAAGAAACCAGTCATACAAAGGCCGGTGATCTTCAAATTCCATCGTACAGATGGAATGTGTAATCCCTTCGATGGAATCCGAGATGCAGTGCGCAAAGTCATACATCGGATATATACACCACTTATCAGCGGTCCTGTGATGCACCGCCTTCTGGATACGGTAAATAACCGGATCGCGCATATTTATATTACCGGACGCCATATCGATTTTTGCCCTGAGCGTACGGGATCCGTCCTCAAACTCCCCTGCCTTCATACGATCGAACAGGCCGAGATTTTCCTCGACCGACCGGCTGCGATACGGGCTTTCCCTGCCGGGTTCGGTCAAGGTGCCCCTGTGCTCCCTGATTTCGACCGCGCCCAGGTCACAGACATACGCCCTGCCTTTCTTTATCAGTTGAACCGCGTATCCATAAAGCAGATCAAAGTAGTCCGACGCATAATATTCCCTGCCGCCCCAGTCAAACCCGAGCCACCTGACATCCTCGATTATGGATTCAACGTATTTCGCCTCTTCTTTGGTCGGATTCGTGTCATCAAAGCGCAGATTACAGCGACCGTTATAATCTGCCGCTATCCCGAAATTGAGGCATATAGACTTGGCATGACCGATATGCAGATAACCGTTTGGTTCCGGAGGGAAACGGGTATGCACCCTTCCGCTGTTCTTATCCGCCTTTATGTCCTCCGTTATGATATCCCGGATAAAATTGGCAGCTGGAACAGGGAGACTTCCGGTCATTTCTTCACTGCTTTTCATGATTTCCTTTTTTTAAAATAATCAGGCCCCTGCTTTTCCATGTGGTATTCGGGCAGTTCGCCCGGATTTAATCACTCTATTTCACACAGAAAGGTTCCGTTCTTTTGAAATTGATTATTCCTTTAATTTTCCGCCTTTTTGAATTCTCTGTTTCAGCCGTCTTCTCAACGGGCATAGAGTATTTTACACTACTGCGATTATCATGGCAATGTCCCGGTCCGGAATTGCCCCGAACTGAGATCCGTTAGCGGAAACCTGTCTTTGATAAGCAGAATCAGGCGGGCGGAAGCGCTGAAAAAAACTTCAATACCGGCAGGTGATGATGATGATGGATTAGTCCAGGTCTTCTCAACGCAATTCACTCAAACATCAGCAACATCCGCCGCGTTTATGGTTCCGGTTCCATCCGCGCGGCCATAATGGGTTAGCCCTTCGTATCCCCCATCCGGACAGTCACGGACAGACGGCTTCAGACCGATAAATCGCGAGTCAGCAATTACCTTTTGTATGCCTCCCCATTTATAAATAGTGAAAAAATAGAGCATTTATGTGAAAATAGGGGCATTATGAGTACTGATTTGACATTTATTACGAATGAGCCGAACAGAAACCTTCTGGACCGGTTTGAAGTACTTATTAAAGACACTTTATTTTTTGACTGCCTCGTGGGTTATTTCTATTCCAGTGGGTTTCATGCCATCTATCAGTCACTGGAAAACACGGAAAAAATTAGAATTCTGATCGGCATAAGCACAGGCAGACAAACTTTCGAATTACTGGATAGCGCCAAAAAACCCAAACAGCAACAAATTGATTTCTCCCATGCCGAAGCCAGGCAGAAAGTTGAAAAGCTTGTTCAGAATGAAATGGAGGTTTCCGAAGACAATAGAAACGTTGAACAGGGCGTCCATAAATTTATAGAGTGGATCAGAAGCGGCAAGCTGGAATTCAGGGCCTATCCGTCACAGAATATACACGCCAAACTCTATATTATGACATTCAGGGAAGGCGACAGGGATACCGGCCGCGTCATCACAGGCTCCAGTAATTTCACACAGGCCGGACTGGTCGACAATCTTGAATTCAACGTGGAACTTAAAAACAGAAGCGACTATGATTTTGCGAAAAACAAATTTGAAGAATTGTGGTTCAACGCTGCAGATGTCAGCGAAAAATATGTTCAGACCATTCAGAACAGGACCTGGTTGACTCAAAATATCACGCCTTATCAGCTATACCTGAAGTTTCTCTACGAATATTTCAAGGATGAGCTAAGCCAGACGGACGAGGTATTCATTCGCTATCTGCCACAGGAGTTTATAAAACTCGAATATCAGGAGCAGGCTGTCTTAAACGCCAAAAAGATACTTCTTGAGTATGGCGGTGTTTTTATCTCAGACGTTGTGGGGTTAGGGAAAACCTACATTTCAGCAATGCTGGCGGGTCAACTGGACGGCAGAACGCTTGTTATCGCCCCGCCGGTGCTTTTGGAAAAATCAAATCCCGGTTCCTGGCCCAATGTGTTTTCGGATTTCCGGGTTCCGGCTGATTATGAATCACTCGGCAAACTGGATAAACTGCTGGATAGGGGATTAGACAAATACACCAATATTATCATTGATGAAGCACACCGGTTTAGAACCGAGACAACAATTTCCTATGAGCAACTCGCGGAAATATGCCGTGGAAAAAGAGTTGTCCTGGTAACGGCGACGCCTTATAACAACACTCCCAAAGATATTCTAAGCCTGCTTAAGCTCTTTCAGAAAACCAAAAAAAGCACCATTCCCAATCTGCCGGACCTGGAAGCATTCTTTAACAGCCTGGATAAAAAACTCAAAAATCTTGACAGGCAGAAAGACTACACCGAATACATCGATACTGTAAGAGCAAATGCACGGGAAATCCGCGATAAGGTCCTGAAATATTTAATGGTACGCCGCACCAGGACTGAAATTGAAAAATACTTCGTCAAAGATATAAAAGAGCAGGGGCTTAAATTTCCGGATGTCAAAAAACCCGAGCCGCTCTTCTACGAACTTAATGATGATGAAGACGATATATTCAATAAAACCATCGACCTTATTGCCAATCAATTCAAATATGCCCGTTACACGCCTCTTCTGCCAAAATATTATGAAGGCAAAATTGATCAGCTGGAAGAGCAATCCCAGCGGAACATGGGCCGGTTTATGAAAATATTGCTTGTCAAACGACTGGAAAGCAGCTTCTTTGCATTCAGAAATTCAGTGGACAGATTCCTGCATTCTTACGAGATGTTCATAAGAGAGCTGGATAATGGTTATGTATATTTCAGTAAGAAGTACACCAACAAGATATTTGAACTTCTGGAAAACGATGATGATGAGGCGGTCCAGCGATTAATAGATGAAGGTAAGGCGGAAAAATATGAGAGCAAAAACTTCAAAGAAGAACTCAAGAAAGATCTGGAGCATGACCATGCCATCCTGACGGAAGTCAAAAAGCTCTGGCAGAACGTTAAACGTGACCCGAAACTGCTGAAATTCAAAAACGAACTGTCAAAAAATGATGTCCTGAAAAAAAATCATATTATTATTTTTACGGAATCGAAAGAGACCGCCAATTATTTATTTAAGAATATTAATGAAGATTATCCCGGTAAGGTTCTTTTGTTTACCGGCGATTCAGGCGAGTCTGTCCGTGACAGAGTGCTTGAAAACTTTGACGCCCGGGCCCGTCATCCCAAAAAAGATTACCGGATATTAATTGCTACTGAAGTCCTGTCGGAAGGTGTGAACCTGCACCGCGCCAACGTGGTGATCAATTACGACATACCCTGGAACCCCACCCGAATGATGCAGCGGGTGGGCCGTATTAACCGGGTTGATACCCTGTTTGATGTAATCCATACATTCAATTTTTTCCCTACCAAACAATCCAATGACCAGATCAAACTGAAAGAAGCGGCGGAAGCGAAAATAAATGCCTTTCTGACCCTGCTTGGC
Source organism: Nitrospirota bacterium (assembly GCA_035873255.1). Classification (GTDB taxonomy): domain Bacteria; phylum Nitrospirota; class Thermodesulfovibrionia; order Thermodesulfovibrionales; family UBA6898; genus JAJRYC01. The sequence continues at coordinate 1,180 of JAYWMP010000275.1, read as the reverse complement.
GGCGACGCGGAGCTTTTAACAGAAGGAGAGCCAATCAGCTCTCATGAATTGTTCGACCGGTTGATTTCAAAGAAAACGCTGGAAGGCGATGATGAAGCAGAGGATAGCGAACTGAAATATCTTCGGGTTATTCGGGATATCCGCGAAAAGGATGCCGGCCTTTTTGAAAAAATCAAACAGATGCCTAAAAAAGCCCGTACAGCAAAACAAGGCGATGATATTGCCGGAGCGCTTATCACCTACTTTCGCCGCGGGAAACTGCAAAAGTTTTTCATGGCGCAGGCAAAGCAGACAGCTGAAGAACTGGATTTCATGGCAGCGGCAAAACTGCTGGAAAGCAGTTCTGATGAAAAAAAGAGAACGCTCCCAGGCTGGATGTATGACCTTTTAGACAGCAACAAGGAAGCCTTTATTATAGCTACAACCGAAGAAATGGCTGGACCTCAAAAAAGGAGAGGACGCGACAGCGCCGCCATTATCCTGCGCATTCTAAAGGCAACAATGAAAAACACGCAGAAACTCACCGAAGACCAGGAGCTTTACCTTAAAAAAGTATCGACACAACTTGAAGAAGGCGGCCTGCCCAAACAGACGGCAAAAAATACATCAAAAGCCCTGGATGCGCTTAAAGATGAACTGGTCAATCCTTTCAGGGTGCTGGCAGTACTCCAGACCCATATTCCCGAACGACTGCTGCAAAGCCACTATGCGGAGCAGAACCCGGCGGTATCCGGCAAACGTGAAGTGATCCTCTCATTATACCTGACAGGTGAATAGGTTTGATGAATAAAGAATCTCAGACAGTTGAATATAAACAATCCTGGCGAAATGACTGCCTTAAAGTCGTTTCCGCGTTTGCAAATAGTGATGGCGGCGTGTTGATTATAGGGTTGGACGACAGGGGTAAACCTGCCGGATTGAAAAATGTGAACAGGCTGCTTGAGGATATACCGAATACGATCAGGAATAAACTTGGAATCATTCCCTCTGTTGAACTGGATAAGAAAGATATAATAAAGGTCACAGTAGCGCCATGTTCTGTCCCCATTTCCTGCAATGGCAAATATTATCTCAGAAGCGGAAGCACTGTGCAGGAATTACAGGGAAAAGAACTGGCTGATTTTCTTTTTAAAAAAACGGGCAGCACATGGGATGATGTTGTTGAAGAAAGAGCAGGTCT
>JAYWMP010000272.1:0-2121 GCA_035873255.1 Nitrospirota bacterium | reverse complement strand
TTATGATAAACAGGGACCTGCAGCTGAAATTAATAAACAAAACTCTTTCAAACGGAGGAGAATACGCGGACATATACCTGGAATACCGGAAACAGACTTTTATCGTTGTTGATGATAAAAAAATCGAAAACGTTGTAACAGGCACAGTGGCCGGCGCCGGGATACGCCTTATATATAACGGTAAAACAATCTATGCCTTCAGCAATGATCTCTCCGGGGAGGCGTTAACAGAGGCGGCCGAAAAAATCAGCAAAGCCGCCGCTGGAAAATCAACGGATATAATAATGAACCTTGAAATCCGGAGACCCAAAGTAGATTTCCGGATTAAACTGTTTCCGCCCGATATACCACTGGAGAGAAAAATATCACTCGTACGAAGAGTGGATAACGCCGCAAGAGACCATGACAGAAGGATAAAACAGGTTATCGCAAAATATGTAGACACCATCCAAAAGATAGAAATCGCTGCTTCAGACGGTTTTATTTCTGAAGACGAGAGGGTCTATTCTTCCGCGATTATACAGGCGACGGCATCTCAGGAGGATATTATACAGACAGGCTATGAAGCAATTGGGGGGAACACGGGATTTGAACTTTTCCTTGAAAACGATATAGAGGAATTAAGTATTGCAGCGGCGGAGAGAGCAATAATGATGCTGACCGCCGGAAGAGCTCCCGGCGGCAGAATGCCTGTTGTTATAGCATCGGGCGCAGGGGGCACCATGATTCATGAGGCGATAGGCCATGGCCTTGAGGCGGACCTCGCACAACAGGGACTTTCGGTCTTTTCAGGAAAACTGGGCTGTCGGGTGGCATCTGAACTTATTACGGTCATAGATGACGCTACGCTTGAACATAGAAGAGGTTCATTCAGATTTGATGATGAAGGAGTGCCGTCGCAGAGGACCGTGCTGGTGGAAAACGGTATATTGAAAAAATACATGTACGACAGGCTTACGTCAATGAAGGACGGCGAAGAGCCAACAGGAAACGGCAGGCGTGAATCATACAGACACAGGCCGATACCCAGAATGTCGAATACGTTTATCGCAAGGGGTGAAACACCGCCTGAAGAAATATTACGCTCATTAGAAAAAGGTCTTTTCATAGAGAAAATAGGAGGCGGACAGGTAAATACAATCTCGGGAGATTTTGTTTTTGAAGTCCAGGAAGGTTATCTGATCGAAAATGGCAAAAAAGGAGAGCCCGTAAGAGGCGCCACATTAACCGGGAACGGCAATCAAATTCTGGAATCAATCGATATGGTCGGAAACGACCTTGGGTTTGCGATCGGGACATGCGGAAAAGACGGTCAGGGAGTTCCAATCTCCGATGCCATGCCCACAGTCCGAATTCCGGAGATTGTTGTAGGCGGCGCCTGCGACTAATTGAGACAGGGGAACTGTGTCGATCATTATACATATGAGGCTATATATCAACAGTATGGATACGATCGGCCATTGATTAATAAGCAAAAACAGGTTGGCACCTAATTTGCGTTAACTATATTCATGCGTTTACAGAACACCATAAAACAGGATGCGAAATTCAAAGGTATCGGCCTGCATACAGGCTGTTATTCGAAGGTTACTCTTGTCCCCGCGCCAAAAGATGCCGGGATAACGTTCATCCGAACCGACAAGCCGACTGTAATTAAGACTCATATTGATTCCGTGATCGATACCGCCTTTGCAACCACAATAGGTCATAATGGAGTCAAAGTTAAAACAGTTGAGCATCTTCTATCCGCCCTCGCCGGACTGGGGATAGACAATATATCTATAGAAGTAAATGGTCCCGAGATCCCGATATTGGACGGAAGCTCCAGAGAACTGATCAAGATAATACAGGATGCCGGCATCGCAAGGCAGGACAAAAAAAGACCTTTTTTAAGGATCAAGAAACCTTTTATTTTTGAGGACAGCCATTCAAGAATTGCGGCGCTTCCATATAATGGAACACGCTTGACACACAGCATATTCTTCAGTCATTACGGAGTTGGAGAGCAGAGGCTCAGCCTGGATATCACAGAGAAGGCTTTCACTGAAGAAATAGCGCCTGCAAGGACATTCGGATTTTTAAAAGACATCGAGTATCTCCGTACTAACGGTCTTGCAAAAG
>JAYWMP010000262.1:0-3231 GCA_035873255.1 Nitrospirota bacterium | reverse complement strand
CAATCAAGGAACGATCAGAAAACACCTAATCCGCCCGTTTCATTTACCACACTTCTTTTTAGTCCCGCCCGGGCCTTTCCGCGGAACCCCTCATGTAGGCACCCCAAGCTTTGGAAACACAAAAAACTGAAGGACTATCCAGACGATGAATAGTCCAACTACTATAAGCAGATCATTCACTAATATATAGGTCCCTACTTGGATTTTTCGGCTTCTGATTTTAGCGCTTTTTTTGCCTTGCCCTTGGGCTGCTTTATCGATTCATAGTCAATGAATTCAAGCACGGCCATTGCCGCCGAATCTTTCAGCCTGTTCCTGGTCTGGACTAGTCTCAGGTAACCACCATTTCGTCCCGAAAATCTCGGCGCAATCTCCTTGAAAAACCTGGAGGCCACTTCCCTGTCGAAAACATACGAGAAAACCTGTCTCTTGGAATGCAGGTCTCCCTTTATTCCAAAGGTTATCATTTTTTCCGCAATCCTCTTTGTCTCTTTCGCCTTGGCCACGGTAGTCTCTATTCTCTGATGTTCAAATAGAGATGTAACCAGGCCCCTTAAGAGCGCTCTCCTCTGATTAGAGGTTCTACCAAATAATCTACCATCAACTTTATGACGCATTTCTATTTATCCTCCGGACTATACCGTTTCCTCTTTATTAGGGGGTTCCTGGCTCAGTCTCATTCCCAGGTGAAGTCCCATTTTAACCAATATCGCTTTTATTTCATTCAACGACTTTCTGCCAAAGTTCTTTGTCTTGAGCATTTCCGGTTCAGTTTTCTGAACAAGTTCCGCTATCGTCTTAATATTCGCGTTCTTCAGGCAATTACATGATCTGACCGAAAGTTCAAGTTCATCTACATTTCTGTACAGATTATCATTGAGTGATGATTCACTTTTCTCGGTAACCACTTCATTAACGGGTTCCTCGGGAACGGACTCTTCAGGATCATCTTCTTCGTCATTTTCGTCGAAGATAAACAGGTCCATGTGTTCGGCAATTATTGTGGCCGACTGTGAAATCGCCTGTTCCGGCGTGGTTCCCCCATCAGTCCATAGCTCCATCACAAGCTTGTCGAAGTCCGTGGACCTGCCGACCCTTGCTTTTTCTATATGGAAATTAACTTTTTTTATCGGGGTAAAAACCGTGTCAACAGCGATCATGCCGACTGGCATATCCACCTTGGTCAGTTCAGCGGAATAACAACCTTTTCCACTTCTGATATACAGTTCCACGTCAAAGGTAGCGCCCTTATCAAGAGTAGCTATAACCTGATCGGGATTCAACACCTCAACAGAAGAGCCACACTCAATGTCTTTGCCCGTTACCAGCATCGGCCCTTTCAGTTTGATCGTCGCTATCTTCTCGCCTTCTCCGTAAAATTTAAATCTGAGCTTCTTCAGGTTCAAAATAATATCGATAACATCTTCCTTGATGCCGTCAATATTAGAAAACTCATGAAGCGCGCCCTGAATTTTAACTGCTGTTACCGCCGCACCTTCAATCGAAGATAGCAGAACCCTCCTTAATGAATTTCCGATGGTGGTGCCAAACCCACGCTCGAGTGGTTCCGCTATAAGCTTTCCATACGTGTTACTAAGCGTTTCTTCATCAAACCTGATCTTCTCAGGTAATTGAAAGCCTTTTTTCTTTAGGTTCATAAGGCCTCCCATGCCTAAAATTTATATTTTATTACAACTCAATACAGTTGAGGGAGTATTCCCAACTCTTAACCATTACTCAGCCACTTTATTTGGAATAAAGCTCCACAATCAACTGCTCCTGGGCGGGAAGTTGAATATCATCTCTTGAAGGCACCTGCAACAGTTTACCCTTGAAGTTCTGAAAATCCATCTCTATCCACGCTGGAACACCTTTCTGTTCGATTCCGGATAGACTATCGCCTATCAGAGCAAGGTTACGGCTCGATTCCCGCACTTCCACGAGATCACCAACCCGGACACTGAAGGACGGAATATTCACCTTCTTTCCGTTAACAAGAAAATGTCCGTGATTTACGAGCTGCCTGGCGCTGTTTCTGTTGGGAGCAAAGCCCATTCTGCATACCATATTGTCCAGGCGGGTTTCCAGCAACTGCAGCAGTACTTCGCCGGTGACGCCTTTTCTCTTTTCCGCACTTTTAAAATAATTCCGGAACTGTCTTTCGAGAACTCCATACATCTTGCGCACCTTCTGTTTTTCTCTCAGCTGTATCCCATATTCCGATAATTTACTGCGTCGCTGTCCATGCTGGCCGGGAGGGTACTGTCTTCTTTCCACGGCGCATTTCTCTGTAAAACACCTGTCACCCTTGAGAAACAGCTTCTCCGTTTCCCGGCGGCATATTCTGCATTGAGATCCCGTATATCTTGCCAATTAAACTCTCCTCCTCTTTGGCGGTCTGCATCCGTTATGAGGAACGGTGGTAACGTCCTTTATTAAATTAATATCCAGGCCAGCCGACTGAAGAGACCTTATGGCTGATTCCCTTCCGGCTCCAGGACCCTTAACATACACATCAATCTGCTTCATACCGCAATCCATGGCCTTTTTGGCCGCGGCCTCGGCCGCCATCTGCGCGGCATACGGCGTGCCTTTTCTTGATCCCTTGAATCCGAGATTGCCGGCGCTTGACCATGTAACAACGGCACCATGCGGGTCGGTGATTGTTACTATTGTATTGTTAAAAGTCGCCTGAATATAAGCAGCTCCGCTGTAAATATTCTTCTTGACCTTCTTGACCCCTTTTTTTCTTTGAGCCATTAATTACGCCTCCTTCTTTCTTCCGACAACAGCCTTTCTGGGCCCTTTCCTTGTACGGGCATTCGTCTTGGTCCTCTGCCCTCTTACAGGCAGCCCCGATCTGTGCCTGAGACCACGGTAACATCCGATATCTTTCAGCCTCTTCACATTCATCGCTATATCACGTCTCAAATCACCCTCAACGCTAAGATCCCTGTCTATCACGGTCCTGATCTTTATAATATCTTCTTCCTTAAGATCTTTAACTCTGGTGTTAAGGTCAACCTTTACTTCTTCCAGTATCTTTCTGGAAAGTGTCCTGCCTATTCCGAAAATACGCGTCAGACCGATTTCAACACGCTCATTCTTCGGCAAATCAATACCCGCGATCCTAGCCAATTAAACCTCCTTTAACAGTCCGGAGTAACAAAAACATGCTCTCACCCCAAACTTATAACTGTTTATCCCTGTCTCTGTTTATGCCTGGGATTT
>JAYWMP010000224.1:0-3528 GCA_035873255.1 Nitrospirota bacterium | reverse complement strand
ACGATTTTTTCCTTTAAGGAGGCCTTTATGCACGAAGAAAAACTCTTATTAGACATATTTCTAAACTCTGAAACAGTACCGCATTTCGTTTCGTACGCTTTTTTAGCTTCGATTATTCTCATAGTTGTCTCTTTGATTATGAGGAAATCGCTCAGCCTGGTGCCTAGAGGAATGCAGAACCTTATGGAGACGGTACTTGAAGCAATCCTGAATCTGTGCGAAGAAAATATCGGACAGCACTGGGGCAGACGGCTTTTTCCGCTTATCGGTACGATCTTCCTGTTTATTCTCGTATCTAATTTTATGGGGCTTATCCCTGGCTTTACATCCCCGACCAGCAATATAAACACTAATGCCGCGATGGCGATACCCGTCTTTCTCGCAACGCATTTTTACGGACTGCGCGCGCACGGGATCGGCTATATAAAGCATTTTGTCGGGCCCATCCGTTCAATAGTAGCACTTCCGCTGATGATCCTTATGTTCTTTATCGAGGTGATCGGACACCTGGTCAGGCCGGTGACGCTTTCGATCAGGCTTTTTGGTAATATGGTGGCGAAACATATAATACTGGGTGTGCTGGCGCTAATAGCTCCATGGTTCATTCCCGTGGCGATTTTGAGCCTTGGGGTGCTTGTCAGTCTGATTCAGGCATTAGTGTTCACCCTGCTTTCTACCCTGTATCTTGCTGGTGCCGTTGAAGAGGCACATTAAATAAAAAGTTTTTGGAAAGGAGGAAGCAAACGAATGAAAAAATCAATCTCTTTAATCATCCTGGCCCTTGCGCTCGTAGTCTTATTCGCACCGGCAGTCTTCGCGACTGAAGGGGCTGCTACTGGAGACTCTTCAGTGCAGACAATGGCCGTGCTGGCCGCCGGACTTGCCATTGGTATCGCGGCATTAGGTACCGGTATCGGACAGGGCATCGGCTTAAAAGGCGCTACAGAGGGAGCTGCGAGAAATCCAGGCGCTTCAGGCAAGATTATGATGCTTCTGATCATCGGCCTCGCCATGATCGAATCTCTTGCTATTTACGCACTGCTTGTCTCACTGGGTATTTTGATCAACCAGAACATTTTCTTCTAATCAGGTTTTCGGCTCCATGCAGATGGAGCTTAACTTAATAAAAAAGGGCGGGTTAACCCGCCCTTTTTTATTTCTGGATTCCCGCTCAAAAGACTTCGGGAATGACAGAGGGGTAGACTATGGAAATGACTGTTGGACTGACTTTGAAAATGACAGCACTCAGCTCATCCATATAATTCCATGAAGAGTTTTTTTATCATAAACACGGAATATCGCCCGCCGTTTACTTTTTTCATGCCGTCTTTCATCTTTGATTCGGACGCTATTGCTCCTGACCGCCCGTTACGCCCAGGGCAACCGGTTGAGTTAATAGTATCCGTATCGGTAAAATAAAACCAAAAGATTAGAGAGGCGGGATATATAATAATGTATACAGCCCTGAAGTTTTCACTGCTGATTCTATCTCTGCTTTTATATGGAATTTCTTTTGCGGGGGAGGATATGCCGTTGAATAAGCTTGATATAAAAGTTGATCCCACTGGCCGTAAAATTACCGGAACCTCCAGAATTTCCCTCCCCCCGGAACATACCGTTAATGTGGCGCTCTCCGGGCTGAAGGTCATCGCCGCTTCGATAAATGACAGGCCGCTGGTCATTGGGCCGGGCGTCACCAGGATTACTTTCCGGCCCGAAACGGCGGATGAGGTCCTGCTGATAGAATATGAAGCAGAGTTCAGGGCGTCAGCCGGTACTGGCGGCGGCAAAAACGCCGGTGTTGTGGAGGGGAATCTTGTAACCCCCGATGGAGTTGTGCTTATAGATGAATGGTATCCTGCCATGGACGGTCTTTCTCTCTTCAGCCTGACGGCCGTACTGCCGCGGGAATTCGAGGCTGTATCAGAAGCGGAAGAGATTCTAATACAGGACAGGACAGAGACTGACAGGGAATTTTCTTTTGTATTCCCGCACCCGGTCCGGAATATCAGCCTGATTGCCGGCAGATACCTGATCTCGAAAGACACTTTTAATGAAACCGAAATATTCGCGTATTTTCTCCCTGAAGATAAAGGACTTGCAAAGACCTATATAGAATATGCCGGGAAGTATCTCGCTATGTACGAAAAGCTCCTGGGCCGGTATCCATTCAAAAGATTTTCTATCGTCGAGAACATTCTGCCAACCGGATATGCCATGCCGACCTTCACGCTGCTCGGCCAGGATGTTGTCAGACTGCCGTTTATCGTTGAGACCTCCCTCGGACACGAGATATTACATCAATGGTTCGGAGGCCTTGTCTATATCGACTATGAGAGCGGAAACTGGAGCGAAGGACTTACAACATATCTTGCCGACCATATGTACCGGGAAATGAAAGGGACCGGATGGGATTACAGGAAACAGGCATTGATATCATTCCAGAGTTATGTAAGGCCTGAAAATGAATTTCCTCTGAAATCTTTCACGGACAGAACCGGCAGGGTCAGCGCGGCGATCGGTTACAACAAATCGGCGATGGTTTTTCATATGCTGAAGAACCAGGTCGGCGAGAAGGCATTCTACCTGTCACTCGGTTTATTCATCAAAAAGAATAAATTCCATTCCGCATCATGGAGCGATATCCGGGATGCATTTGAATCCGTCTCCGGCGAGGACCTTGGCTGGTTTTTTAGCCAGTGGCTGGAGGGGAAAGGGATGCCGGAAATCGGGTTGCGGAAGCTGGAGATGAAATATACAGGCTCAAAGGCATCGGTCAGGTTCGAGCTGTTCCAGGGGCCTGAAACATATAAACTCAGTATTCCCATATTCTTAAGATTCCGTGACGGCGGGATGAGAAAGAATTTCGTGATAGATAAAAAATCCACTATTGTAGAGATAGAGACGGAGGAGCTGCCGGTAGAGCTGGTTATAGATGATAATTATGACCTGTTCAGAAGACTTTCGGATAAAGAGTTCCCCCCGGTAATTTCGAGGCTGCTCGGCGATAAAAAAAAGATATTCGTCATCCCACAGGGTAAGGCCGGGGAATACGCCCCTTTGGCTGATTATTTCAAAAAAGAGGGTTTTATGGACAAAAAAGAGGAAGAGATTAAATATGACGATATAAAATCATCTTCCTTTATCGTCCCTGGTTCGGAAACCGGCATGGTAAAAAGACTTTTCGGCGAGATAGAGAGTCAGGAGGGGGATTTCCATGTCACGGTCAAAAACAACCCGCTGAACAGCAGGGGAGTAATAGCGGTCATTGACAGTGTCTCAACTGACGACATGACTGGATATGTTCGGAGGATTCCTCATTATGGCGGATACAGCCTTGTAGCCTTCAGAGACGGTAGAAATATCCTGAAATCAGTCGACGGTAGCGAGAGAGGCATCAGATTAAAAACCGGCAAAGAGGTTCTCGGCATCGAAATTCCGCGCATTCTGAGTATCTCCGATATCATCAAAAAGGTGAGCGGCAGTCATATAATCTATATCGGCGAATCACACACCAGGTTTGAGCAC
>JAYWMP010000217.1:0-3129 GCA_035873255.1 Nitrospirota bacterium | reverse complement strand
TTTTTGCTATGCGTCTTTATCCGTTGCGCCTTTGCCGTTCTTAACATTGAACGTTGAACATTGAACTTCTTTTTGTCCTTACTCCTTACTTACTTTCTTTGCTATGCTCTATGCGCTTTTATCCGTTGCGCCTTTGCCGTTCTTAACATTGAACGTTGAACATTGAACTTCTGTTAATCTGTCGGAAGCCCAAAAATCAGGGTTTTATCGTTATATAAATATGTCCACCCGCCCTATATACCAGGATAAGCAGACTGTCATCGGGCCCTATCTTCGAAACCACCTTTTCGTAGTCACTGGTAGTTCTGATCGCCTTTTTGTTTATCTCCTGAATCACGTCATTCTGTTTCAGCACCCGCACTGCCGGGCTGTCCATCTCAACACTCGTCACAACAACTCCTTCAACTTTTTTCGGAATATCCAGACTCATCCTGATTTCAGGATTGATGTCCTGTACCTGGACGCCCCGCATGGCGTTGCCGTATTCGCTCTCTGAAGCAGTGACAGTCCCGGAAAGCCGTCCAATGGTGACGACCAGAGTTTTTTCCTTCCCTTCCCTGATTATCTTAACTTTCACTTTCTTATCAGGAAGTGTGCCGGCCACCATATTTCTGAGGACGCTTGGGTCATCTACCTGCTTGCCGTCATATTCAGTGATCAGGTCCCCCCGCTTAAAACCGGCCTTTGCGGCAGGACTGTCATCGGCTACATCCGTAACAAGCGCTCCTGTCTCCTCCTTAATACCGAACTTCTCCGCCAGGTCGGGTGTCATGTCCTGTATGCTCACTCCCAGCCAGCCACGAATGACCTTGCCGTGTTTGATAATACTGTCCATGACTGACTTTGCCATGCTCGACGGGATAGCGAATCCTATACCCATATACCCCCCGCTCCTCGAAAAAATTGCGGTATTGATCCCTATCAGTTCTCCGTCCGTGTTGACCAGGGCGCCGCCTGAGTTGCCGGGATTAATAGCTGCGTCGGTCTGTATGAAATTCTCATAATCCGCAATGCCGACATTTGATCTTCCGACAGCGCTTACAATGCCCATTGTGATTGTATGGCTGAGGGCGAAAGGATTACCGATAGCAATAACCATCTTTCCGGCCTTCAATTCATCGGAATCCCCGATCTTGATTGCCGGAAGCCCCTTGGCATCAATCTTTATCACCGCGAGATCGGATTTTGGATCGGTTCCGATGACCCTGCCTTTGAATTCTCTTTTACCATATAAAATCACCTTGATATCATCGGCATCCTTAATCACATGATTGTTCGTAAGAATATATCCATCTTCCGTCACTATAACTCCAGAGCCGAGGGCCGAGGACTTATATTTTCTTTTCCTGTCCTGATGATTAAACTGTTCGCCAAAGAACCTCCTGAAAAATGGGTCGTCAAAAAAATCCCCGAAGGGATCCCGCCGCATTGTGATCGTCGTTGTAGTAGATATGTTGACAACAGATGGCTTCACCGCTTCGGACACCTCGGAGAGGTACTCGCTGAATTTACCAAGGAATTTTTTTGCATCAGATGAAATATTTGTCTCTTGCGCGTAATTCACCTGCTGAATACCAAGGTCCGCGGTCAGTATAAACCCGATTATAATTCCCGCCGTAACCAAAATTAACATAATCATCAGGTTTCTTTTCTTCATTTCTTTTCTCCTTTTATAAAGATAAGTATTATCTCTGTTTTCAAGAATCAGTTCATCCCAAATTCTCGGAACGGGGGCCCAATATAGCGTTAATCTCCTTATCATCGATATTTTCTTTTTCAAGCAGGGTCTCCGCCATTTTGTTCAGTTTGTCCCTGTGTCCATGAAGGAACTCTTTGACTTCTTTATAGCATGTACTGATAATTTCGAGCACTTCTTCATCCACCATCTGTTCAACCTTGTCCGAGTGACGCGATATCGAAGGTCCCTGTCCTAAAAAAACGCCCTCATTCTGCTCAACCAATGAAATATTCGGCAACCGTTCACCCATTCCATAGACGGTAATCATCTTTCTTGCGATGTTTGTCGCCTTTTCCAGGTCATTTGACGCGCCGGTGGATATTTCCTCAAACACTACTTCTTCAGATGCCCTGCCGCCCAAAAGCCCCTTAACCTTTCCGATAAGTTCCGAACGGGACATTAAATATCGGTCTTCAAGCGGAGTCTGTAATGTATATCCCAAGGCGCCCATTCCACGAGGCACAATCGAAACTTTCTGTACGGGATCCGCTCAGGGTGTAAAATGGCCGATCAGCGCATGGCCGGATTCATGGTAGGCTATAATTTTGCGTTCACGGGGATTGATAATCTTGTTCTTTTTCTCCAGACCTGCTATAACCCGTTCAATGGCATCCTGAAAATCCGACATACTTATCTTCTCTTTGCCCTTGCGCGATGCCAGCAGGGCGGCCTCATTACACAGGTTCGCTATTTCAGCCCCGGCAAAACCAGGGGTCTCGGCCGCGAGTTTCTGCAAGTCAACATCATCGGACAGAACCAGTCCGCGTGTATGAACATTAAATATCTGGACACGGCCACTAAGGTCCGGACGGTCAACAAGAATCTGTCGGTCAAAGCGTCCCGGCCTCAGCAGGGCGGCATCAAGGACTTCAGGTCGGTTGGTGGCCCCCATCATAATAATCCCGGCCTGGGGATCAAAACCATCCATCTCCGTCAATAGCTGATTCAGTGTGTTTTCCCTCTCGTCATACCCCCCCGCGTAAACACCTTTTCCGCGGCTTTTGCCAACGGCGTCCAGCTCATCAATGAAAATTATACAGGGGGCCTTTGCCTTTGCTTCCTGGAAAAGATCACGAACACGTGACGCCCCCACTCCAACAAACATCTCGACAAAATCGGATCCGCTGATACTGAAAAAAGGGACCCCCGATTCACCGGCGACCGCCCTTGCTAGCAGTGTCTTGCCCGTACCCGGAGGACCGACAAGCAGGACTCCCTTTGGCAGTTTTGCGCCCAGACGGGTATATTTTTCAGGCTCTTTCAGAAAAGATACGATCTCTTTTACTTCCTCCACCGCCTCATCAATGCCGGCAACATCGTTGAAAGTTATCTTGTTTTTAACGTCTTCCGCGTAAATTTTCGCCTTGTTCTTTCCAATATTCAGGACGTCC
>JAYWMP010000102.1:0-4838 GCA_035873255.1 Nitrospirota bacterium | reverse complement strand
TGCCTTATTATGGAATTATCGTTGTTTTTTCAGTAAAAAATCTGAAATCCCGGATAATAATATTTCTCCCTGTGACGAGTCGGACAGCTTTTTCCATTTCAGTTTTCCGGATTTAAGCTCTTCTTCCCCTATTATAAAAACATATTCAGCCGTCAATCTGTCCGCCCTTCTCATCTGGCTCCTGAGTGAAGCCCCGGCCTCTCCCAGTTCGGCCCACAGACCTTTCCCCCTCAGCCTGTCGGCAATCAGGATGCCTTCTCTCACCGCCGCTTCCCCGATATTCGCGATAAAAACAGCCGGCGCGGGAACCTCATGTCCTCCTGACTTTTTCATCAGCCCGGCAATGCGTTCCATTCCAACGGCAAAACCTATCGCGGGCGTTTCAGCGCCGCCGAATTCCTTCACAAGTCTGTCATATCTCCCCCCGGCGGCCACGGCGTTCTGCGCGCCAAGACCCTCACTGATAACCTCGAAAGTTGTTCTGGTATAATAATCAAGTCCCCTTACCATGTCGGGGTTTACAATATAGGGTATGTCAAGCACGTCAAGCAGAGACTTAAGCTCATCAAAATGCCCACTGCAATCGTCACAGAGGGAATCAGTGACCCTGGGCGAGCCGGCCCTTAACTCGACGCACCGACTGACCTTACAGTCAAGAATTCTCAGTGGATTAAGGTGATATCTCCTCACGCAGTCCGGGCAGAGGCCATTGAGCTTGTCGGAAAAGAAATCCAGGAGCGACTCCCTGTAGCCAGGCCGGCACTTTTCACACCCGATGGAATTAACCTGGAACTTAAGGCCGCCCAGGCCAAGGCCCGCCAGAAAATGCCTGAGCATCGAGAGAACTTCCGCGTCCATGACAGGATTCGCGGAACCGAAAGCCTCGACGCCTATCTGGTAAAACTGCCTGAAACGACCGGCCTGGGGCCGTTCATACCTGAACATCGGCCCCAGGTAATAATATTTTTGAGGATATGACTGATCAGAGAGGTGGTTTTCAACATAACATCTGACTACAGAGGCTGTCCCCTCGGGTCTCAAGGTAAGGCTTCTGCCTCCTTTGTCCGTAAACGTATACATCTCCTTCTCGACGATATCCGTATTTTCCCCGATGCTTCTCCTGAAAATATCAGTCGACTCGACCACGGGCGGCCGTATTTCCTTAAATCCATATACAGAAAAGATATCCCGAGCATAGGCCTCGATCTTCTGCCATATATATATATCGGGAGGAAGCACATCCGGCATCCCCTTGGGCGCACTGCGTTTTTCTCCCCGGCTCACTCGGAATCCTCTGCTTTTTCCCCTGGAATCTTTTCATCGTCAACATCCACCATCCGCAGATGGCCTTCTATAAGTCTCCTGAGTTCTTCCTTGAAGTGGCGTCTGATCCCCTTGAGATCCACTATGTCTTCATGTATTTTAATCACCTTATCATGAGACTCCCTGATTATGTTCTCAGCCCTCAGTTCAGCCTCTTTAATCAAAAGCTCCGCCTCTTTCCGGGCGTTCGTTTTATATTCTTCCACCATCTGCTGCGCCGTCATCAGTGTCTCTTTCAGGGTGCCTTCCATATCTTTGTATTCCCTGGCGTTGTTTTCGGACCGGGACAGACTCTCTTTAAGTGACGCGTTCTCTCTGAGCAGATCTTCCATCTCTTCTCTGATGACCTCAAGAAACGAATACACCTCTTCAACATCGAATCCCCTGAATTTAACGGGAAAATGTTTCTGCTGAATATCAAGCGGGGTGATTCTCATATTATCCTCCTCCAAGCCTGTAACCAAGTTTTATTAAAGACCCAACTAAAAACGACTGAATAAAAAGAATAGCAAGAATTACTATGAACGGCGAAATATCCAGTGGCCCCAGCCTGTGTCCGATCACCCGCCTTATGGGCCTGAACACAGGCTCGGTGACCGAGTAAAGAAAACGGACTATAGTATTATACGGATCCGGGTTCACCCAGCTCAGTAAAACCGCGATTATCACAACCCACTTGTACAGCTCAAGAAACATATTGAGAATCTTTGCGACAGCTAAAATCAGTTCACCAAAAACAAACATTATTCCCTCCTGCCTAATTCCCCTGCCCGTTTCCGCGCCGCAAGCAGCGCGTCTTCAACTATACCGCTAAAGGCCCTGTCAGCAAACACCTCCAGGCCCGCGGCCGTAGTACCTCCCGGCGAAGTCACCATCTTTCTGAGATTTTCAGGGGAGATGCCTGAATCAAGCATTTTCGCCGTACCAAGCAGGGTCTGGACCACCAGCTCCAGGGCGGCCTTCCCGTCTATTCCCATCTTCACCCCGCTCCCGATTAAAGCTTCCGTAAATAAGGCGATAAAACCCGGCCCGCTGCCTGACAATGCCGTGACGGAATTCATATGTTCTTCAGGCATCGTCAGCACCTTGCCGACAGACATCAGGATCCCTCTGACAACAGCAGCCTCTTTTTCGTAAAAAGTTCCGTATAACGACATAACGGACATGCCTTCCTGGACAAGAGCCGGAGTATTCGGCATGACCCTTATCAGTTTTTTCGTCCTGAGCCTTGATTCCAGGAATGAAAGTGTTATACCCGCAGCTATCGATACAACTGTTTTTTCAGCCGTAACAACATCAGAGATCTCATCCAGCAGACCATCCATATTCTGGGGCTTAACCGCAAGAATTATGATATCGCAAAGAGAAACCGCTTCTTTGTTGGACTGCGTCGTCCTGACACCGTACCCCTGTTCCAGGTATCTCCTTCTCGCTTCCAGAGGCTCTGAAACAATGATATCGTTCGTCCCCCCTTTCTTCATACCCTTTATCAGGGCTTCCGCCATGTTTCCACCACCGATAAAACCTGTCATCTATTTAACCCTCTCTCCAAATATCGCAGTGCCGACTCTGACCATAGTGGCCCCCTCAAGTATCGCCACCTCAAAATCATTGGACATTCCCATCGAAAGCTCGGGCAACCTGAAACCCATGGTTTCAGCGTCATCCCTCATTTTCCGCAGTTCCCTGAAATACGGCCTCGCCATCTCAGGGTCGTCAAAAAAAGGCGGCATTGTCATCAGACCTTCCACGCTCAAACTACTCATGCCATTAATCCCTTCAAGCAGCTTGATGAAATCATCTCCTGGTATTCCATGCTTCCTTTCCTCGTCAGCCAGGCTTACCTGAATAAGCACTCTCTGTATTTTTCCTGATTTTTGCGCCTGCCTGTTTAACTCCTCCGCCAGAGCAAGTGTATCGACGGTCTGAATCAGGTCGAACAGCTCCACAGCGAGCCTTGCCTTGTTCTTCTGCAGGTGCCCGATCAGGTGCCATGTAATCCCGGCGTCCTTAAGCTGTGGAATATCGCCCATGATCTTTTTTCTTGCCTCCTGCACCCTGTTTTCGGCGAAATGTCGAAGGCCCGCGTCAACAGCATCCCCGACAGTACGCCCGTCAACCGTCTTTGTAACGGCTATAAGATTGACTGCTTCAGGGCTTCTCCCGGCCCGTATAGCGGCATCCGCAATTTTTTTATATACAATCTCTATGTTATCAGGAAGCTGTATCTTGCTCATTAGTCATGAATGCAACCGAAATAAAAATAGTAATATAGTAGTACCTATTACATTAAAATTCAATACGAAGTATTTTCAGCGCCTCCGCACACTCTCCAGCACACCACTTCCGGATCACATACTCATAGCGCTCCTGTATTCATTCCATAGCTCATCCCTGGAAATGCCGATATCTATAAAATCCCAGGGCAGCGCCCCGGTTATCTCCTTTTTTCTGAAAATAGATAAATCACGACCGATATTCATGGATTTATGCCCCCACTTCAGACCGCCTTCAAACGCGGCCTGCTCTATCATTCTGCCGGTCCTCCTGTCCCCGAGAGCAAAAAGACCCTGCATATAGGCGTATTTCGGGACATCGTGAAATACCTTTACGCCCCTCATCCGGGAGAGGCCTTTTTTTATTATTTTCAGTCTTTCCTTGACCTCCTTCATCGACTCCATGGGATGCCATTGAAACGGTGTAAAAGGTTTCGGGACAAAGGTGCTGACGCTCAACGTAATAAACCCTTTTCTGTTATCTTCGCGTATTCTCCCAACCATATTAATTATCTCATCTACGTCCACCCTGGTTTCCGAGGGAAGGCCTATCATAAAGTAGAGTCTCAATGTTGCTACTCCGCTTCCAAGAATGAGCTTCGCCGTCTCCATTATGTCCCTGTCCGTAATATTCTTGTTGATCACTGACCTCAATCGTTCCGTGCCGGCCTCCGGCGCGATGGAAACGCTCCTGTGCCCTTTCAATAACTGTACGATGCGCCCGCTTCCGGGACTCGCTCTCAGGGATGTAATGGAGAAATCAACCCCTTCCATTGACAGGACCTCCTCAATCCGGGGATAGTCAGACAATGACGGGCCTATAAGTCCGACTCTCCTGGTCTTTGTCAGCGCCTCTTTAATCTCCTCCTTAAGCAGGCTCAGGTCCTTCCTTCTGGGGGGCTTGTATATGCGCCCAGCAACACAAAATCTGCAGGACCAGACACAACCTCTCATGGCCTCCAGCAGGTACATATCCGAAAACTCGGCTTCGGGAGTAATAATAGCGGTTTTCAGCGACGACCTGGTTACATCCATAAAGGTCCGTTTCCTGATAATTTCAGGGGCGTTATCTCTTGCCTTTCTGTAATGTATCCGGCCTGCATCATCATATTCGACCGAGTAATAACGGGGAATATATATACCTTCAATGCGAAGCGCATTCTCAAACAATACTTCTCTTGTTCCTGAATCTCTGTACGCGGACAGGAACTCTGAAAACATCTCTTCCGCCTCTCCAAC
>JAYWMP010000060.1:0-1644 GCA_035873255.1 Nitrospirota bacterium | reverse complement strand
ATATGCCCCACGGCGCAAAAAAAAGAGATGTCGCGGACGCGTTCCTGCTGGCATACGAAAAAGGCTGCAAGGGCTTGACCGTATTCAGGTGCGGCGGTGAAAAAAAAGGGACACTCATAAACCTGACGTAATATCCAGAGATGGATTTAACCCGGTCTGCCTCGTCTTATGTTCGGCCCTCCGCCTCTCACATATCCGAGCAGAACCAACCCTGTAATAAAGAAAACTGAAACCGCAAGAATCGCTGGTCTCCGGCTGCCGAAGACAGAGGAAACAAATCCGAATATAAGGGGCCCGGCTATAGCGGAGGACTTGCCAACAAGTGCGTATACGCCAAAATATTCAGTCTCGTGTCCGGGTGGGATAAACTGCGCAAAAAAAGCCCGGCTTGCAGCCTGGACCGTTCCAATACCAAGGCCGGCAATGCTCGCGAGGACCCAGAAATGCGATTTACTGAAGACAAAGCATGCCGCGACAGCCACAAAAGACCATAGCAGGAGAGATATCACCGTAATCTTTTTGGGGCCCAAAACATCAATAGGCTTTGCCATAACAGAAGCGCCGGCCAGGGCCGTAACCTGAATGACCATATAAAGCCCAATCAATTCCATTGGCCCGAAACCCAGCGTGGCGGACGCGAAAATACTCGAAAAGACTATCACCGTGTTCACGCCGTCCTCATAAACAAGAAACGCAAGGAGGAACTTACGCACCTCTTTCCGACCCCATATTTTCTTCAGGGTCTTCCAGGAATATCGCCCTCCCTGCACTGCCGACCCCAGCAGATTCATCTCTGTTTTTCTGTCGGATGGCAGGAAAAGGAACGCCGGCAGCGAAAATACAGAGAAGAAGACCGCGACCATTAGCCATACTTCATCATAATGGGACTTCATAACCAGGGGGAGAGCGATCAGAAGGGAAATTATCGAACCTGCATAACCGACGGCATATCCCCATGCGGAGACCCTGCCCTGGTGCTCCTTATCAGCTATTTGCGGCAGATAAGAATTATAGAAGACGATGCCGCCTTCCAGTCCGATATTCGCGACCAATACAAGGCAGAAACCCTCGATCACCATTCCCGGCTTCAACAAGGCAAACCCGGCAACCGATAAAACTGACAGGAGAGTGTAAAAGATAAGAAGTTTCTTCCTTTTACCGCTGTAATCCGCAATCCCCCCGAGAAACGGTGATGTTACCGCGACAAAGCCCATGCTTGCGGAAATAGCGGCCCCCCACCATAAATCCCCTTTTCCAGTTGCATCGCCGGCTATTACGGAAACATAATAAACAGGGAATATAACGGCGGATATAACAGCCGAATAACTGGAATTCGCAAAATCAAAAAGGCACCAGCTTATCAGCTTTTTCCGCGTTTCCATAGGAGTATAGTTTAAGTTGTTACCAAAAAGAATTCAAAGTTTAATATTCAGGATTCAATATCGCCCGGCCTTCCCGGCAATTTCCCTGTTAATTCCTCAGCCCCTCTCAGAATACTTATCCTTACCTTACCCATATTTTGACTGGACACCGAGGCCGCACGCTGTTGTTTGAACTTCTTTTAGTCTTTGCGCATTTGTTTTTGCTGTTTTTTTGCTATGCGTCTTTATCCGTTGCGCCTTTGCCGTTCTTAACATTGAACGT
>JAYWMP010000058.1:0-5258 GCA_035873255.1 Nitrospirota bacterium | reverse complement strand
ATCCCTAAGGAATCCCAGGCCATGAACAATCGTTTCTTTTTCATGCGGTACGTCAAGCCGATGATCGCGATTGTCGTCATGGAGATGGCGGACATGGCTGATATCAGATGGGTTTTATCGACAAAAGAAAGCAAGGGGCCTTTGATGAAAAAGACGTCATCTATGGCCAGAATGAATATATTGAAAATATTGCTGCCGAAGAGGTTGCCGATAGCAAGGTCTATCGCGTCCATTTTTACCGCTGCAATCGCAACCACAACTTCCGGCAGCGATGTAGAAAGAGCGATAAAAATATTACCGACAAAGGTCTGACCAAGACCGGTCATTTCAGCGATGCCTTCCCCTATCCCGGGAAGAAAAACAGCCGCGATAACTACAAGTGCCGCGTTAAAACAATAATTGATGACCGCTGTTCTGGTCGTTATCTTTTTATATCTCAATTCATCAACACGCTCTTTTATATATTGATCAAACTGACGCTTTTCATAAATAAAGACCACTCTCATCGCGATGAAATACATAACACCTATCACCAGACTGTAAATTCCGATCCAGCCCAGCTGCGGGACTTTATCTCCCGCAAACATGCTCACCACGACAATATAAAGAAGGATCACCCCAAAACCACCGGATAAAACATGTCCATGATGTGCTTTGGTGGATATGGGCATCGGCCGGTATATGGCGTCGAGCAGGGCGATAATAAGCATATTAAACACGCAACTGCCCAGCACGTCACCCACGGCAATATCAGGAACTCCAGCAAAGGTAACGGAGCTTATACCCGTAACAAGTTCGGGGAGTGACGTTACGGTCGCCATCAGAACCAGGCCTGTCCAGGCCCTTCCCATGCCGGTCTTTTCAGCGATGATATCGCCATATTTTGAAAGCTTTATCCCTGAATAGACTATAATGGCAGTGCAGATTATAAATCCGAAAACAAGAAACATTTACGCCTCCCCCCTGAAAAAACTTATGGCCTTCACCATCTGGTCTCTCTCCCCTGTAAACAGCACTATATCTCCAGGGCTGAACCTGAAATCCGGGGCCGGATTGGCAATAACCTCCTTGCCTCTCCTGACCGCTATAATCGTAACTCCGGTTTTTTCCCTGACACGAAGCCCGGCTATATCCTTGCCGACTATATACGAGTCTTCAGGTACTTTGTATCCGTCCATATCTATTTCCGGGAGCCAATCGCATTTTTCAAAAAGTTGCCTTTTTGGGACTTCCACACTTCGGAATACTGTGTAGTTGTCGCTCCTTATCCTGTCGACCATGTCCAGAATGACATGAGCGGGGAAATTGTACCGGTAAAGAACCCTTGAAAATATCTCTATCGACGTCTCGAACTCTTCAGGTATCACCTCGTCGGCGCCCAGCGCTCTCAGGTCATCAACCTCGGAAAGGTATCTTGTCCTTACTATTATATAGATGCCGGGGGATTCATGCCGCGCGATCGCGACTATCCTACGGGTGGAGGTCGGGTCGGAAATCGCGATTACAAGAAGCCGCGCGCTCCTGACACTCAATTTATCAAGAATCTCCTGGCTCGATCCATCTCCGTAATATATCGGCTCGCCCTTCTTCTTCATCTCCCTGACCGTATCGCTGTTCATCTCAAGGACAATGTAAGGAATTTCCGCTTCCTTCAACACCATTGCCAAATTTCTCCCGTTAAGACCGAACCCGATGATAATTACATGACCCTCCCTTTTTTCGGGAAGACCGTTGCTCTCTGCTATCTCACTGAATCCGCTCATCTTTTTAACCAGTCTCCTGGATGATATCCAGCTTGATATGCCGGGGGCCGCCTTGAAGACAAAGGGTGTCATGATCATGGTTACAACTGATGACGAAAGAAAAACCTGGTAAACTTCATCAGTTATAATACCCGCTGATTGGCCGGCGATTGCAAGCACAAACGAAAATTCGCCGATCTGTGCAAGCCCAAGTCCGGCATGAATAGAAATCCTCGGCGGCGCACCAGTCATCAGAGAGGCTATAACGCCGGTAATGAACTTGAGACCGAATATCAGGGCGACCGCACCCACTATCATCAGGCAATGCTGGGACATATAACCGACATTTATCAGCATGCCGATCGAGACAAAAAAGAGCCCTATGAAGCTGTCCTTGAAGGGTAGAATATCCGATGTCGCCTGATGGGCATATTCCGATTCTGATATTACAATCCCGGCAAGAAATGCTCCGAGCGCCAGGGAGAGACCGAACTTGGAGGTCAGCAGCGCTATCCCCAGACAGAGCAGTATTATAGTAATGATAAACAGCTCGCGGCTCTTCGTTCGGACAACCTGGTGGAGCAGTCCGGGGACTACCCACCGCGCGCTTAAAAGTACGACCACGACAATCACGCAGGCCTTCGCCATCTTCATCGTAATGTCCATTGCGTTTACTCCGTCGCCTGACAGGGCAGGAGTGAGCAGCATCAGCGGAACAACACAAAGGTCCTGAAAAATCAGCATACCGATCATTACACGTCCGTGCGGAGAGTCCGTCTCGCCCTTTTCCGAAAGCATCTTGAATATAATCGCGGTGCTGCTTAAAGCAATCAGAAAACCGAAAAAAACGGACATACCGGCCTTTCCGGTCGCGACATAAACTCCGGCTGCGGTTAAGCCTATTGTAAGCAGAAGCTGCACTCCCCCCCCGGCAATAACGGCCTTTTTCATCCTGATAAGTTTCGCCAGGGAGAATTCAATCCCGATTGTAAAAAGAAGGAGTATAACGCCGATTTCAGCAAGAACCTCTACAACATGCACATCCCTGACGAATTCAAAGCCGTGAGGACCAAGGATTACGCCCGCTACGAGAAAGCCGACAAGTGAGGGTATATTCAGCCTTCCAAGGACAAAAACCACGACTGATGAAACGCCAAAGATAATGACTAAAGAGCTTAGAAATTCATTTTCCATGGTTAAATGTTAACGTTCATATCAAATTCACGTATAAAAAGCCTTTGGGGAGCCGGGACCACGGGTGCAATCACGAATAATCCTATTTCTTCATAAGCTTTTTAATGAATTTTGTCACAAACTTTGTCATGTTGACCATGCCGCCGGTTATGCTTCTTGCACGCAGCCGCACTTCCACCTCATCCAGGTCATCCATCACCTTGCCTTTTGGAATATAGATTGAAGACGATTTCGCGATCG
Source organism: Nitrospirota bacterium (assembly GCA_035873255.1). Lineage (GTDB taxonomy): Bacteria > Nitrospirota > Thermodesulfovibrionia > Thermodesulfovibrionales > UBA6898 > JAJRYC01. Next base: position 2,082 of record JAYWMP010000058.1, on the reverse strand, counting down.
CCAGCACCTGGCTCGGATATACGCTCCTGTGGCCGGTCATAAGGAAGCTGATAATACATGCAACTGCCGCATAGGGGGCAACCTCCGGCCCAAAAATCTCTACCGCCATTATGCTCGCGGATATGGGTGTATTGGCCGCGCCCGCCAGCAGGCTGACCATTCCTATAGCTGAAAAGAGAGCCAGATCCAGACCAAAGACTCTTCCAAACATATTTCCAGCGGTCGCTCCTATAAAAAATATAGGCGTCACGATACCGCCACTTCCTCCAAAGCTGAGAGTGATGGATGTGAATACCATCTTGAACAGAAAGGCCAGTACAAATATCTCTCCACCCTCCAGTGCGCTTGTTATGGTATCAAGCCCAAGCCCCAAATATTTATCGGACACAACTAACGTGAGCAGCACAAGAACCACGCCACCAACTACCCCCTTAAGAGGCTTCCATATATTCATCCTGTTGCTCAGATATTCGTGGTATTTCAGAATTTCTATAAAGAGAAAAGAACAGAACCCGAAGAATAATCCCCCCAGACAGACCTTGAGGAAAAAGAAACTGCTGAAAACAGGAACAAAAGCCAGTGGTTGATGAAAGTATTCGATACCCAGCGCGGACGCAACCTGATAACCTACGATTCCGGCAACAAAGGATGGAAAAAGGACATCATAGAGCAGTCCGCCGACAAACAATACCTCGACTCCAAAGATCGCGCCAGCGATTGGAGTTCCAAATACCGACGCGAATCCGGCGCTTATACCACAGATAACAAGTTTCTTGCGATCCTTGTTATCAAATTTCAGCAGATCGGCAAATACCGATGAGAGCCCTCCACCTATCTGTGCGCATGGGCCCTCTTTTCCGGCGGAGCCTCCACTGGCAATGGTTATAATCGTGGTAAAAAGCTTGATAGGAACTACCAGAGGATTGATCTTCCCTGAACGCTTATGTACCGCCTCGATCACTTTTTCCGTACCGTGTCCTTCAGCTTCGGGCGCAAGATATTTTATGATAAAACTGCTTAAAAAAAACGCAACGGGAAGCAGCAGGAAATAAAGACCGAATCCCTTTGAATATCCGATACCGTACTCCAGCAATTTAAGGAAAATAGCAGTCGAAAAACCGACGATGGCGCCGATACAGGACGCAAGGAACAACCACTTAAGGATACTGATGAATAAAACAGATTCTTCTATGACTCTTTTTCTCATTAAATATGTCTCCAGGTCTTGCGAATTTCAAATCCTGTTATTGTAGACTATTTGAGGGTATTAGTGCACATTAACATCATTGAGAATCTGAACAATCCACATGAAAATGCATCGTCATCACCTTCACAAACCACGGTAATTCGCGCCATCCAGGACACAGGAAACACAAAACAGCCGGCAGAAAACGTACATCCTGATACAAAAAAATCCGTCCATTCGCCTGCTCCGTGTTACAGGTGACTTATGTCATCGTTTTTCTCCTCGCCCTTTATCTTCTTTACGAGATAATCTTTCGCAATATCCTTCCCCCCCAGTCCAAAGGCAAGGGAAAAGGAAAAGACTATGCCACCGAAAACTATCGCGAATGCGATAACAACAGTCTCTCTGCCTATGCCCAGCTGTTCCAGCGCCATTGTCGCCGAAAGCATGAAGACCGTAAGCGTCACGGCCTTTCCTATAAGGCCTGAAACCTTGATCCCGGCATTTACGGAGGCGATCAGGGCGGCCCTGCCGAAGAAGTTGCTGAGCAGATATCCGAACAGAAGAATCAGGAGAGCAACAAACACATTTGGGAGATACAGCAGAAATTTCTCGAGGAGCTTCTCCACCGCCGTGGTCTCAAGCGCTCCAAGAGACATGATGGCGAAGATGATAAAAACGATCCACCCGATAAGCTTTGCCAGCAGAGAGGAGACAGGGTCCTTGATACCTCCTTTTCTTAATAATTCCACCGTCCCTAATCTCTGGAAAAAGGTGTCAATGCTGATTATTTTAAAGAATTTCGAGAAAATCCACTTCAGCGCCATGCCAAAGACAACAGCCATCATCAGGATAAGAATGAAGGTCAGGAAATTGGGCAAAATCAGGAGAGTCTT